>JBDTTY010000059.1:0-9847 GCA_040007975.1 Betaproteobacteria bacterium
AGAAGTCACCGAAGCGTTGTTC
This sequence comes from Betaproteobacteria bacterium, assembly GCA_040007975.1. Lineage (GTDB taxonomy): Bacteria > Pseudomonadota > Gammaproteobacteria > Burkholderiales > Casimicrobiaceae > VBCG01. The sequence goes on from JBDTTY010000059.1 coordinate 23, forward strand.
GGGCTGCACGACTTTGCGGATGGCTACCAGACCACCGCCGTACGTACGCCGTGGTTTCGCCGTCGCGCCGCCAAGGCAGGACCGGGCGACGTCTGGTTTCCCTGCGCGTGAGTGCATCCGTTGCCCGTATCCAACGATGCGGGACGTAGTACCATCGCGGCACATGAGCGATGGGCGAGCGAACCAGTCTCAACGGCACCACCAACGCGCGAAAGGTCGGTTCCTGGTAGTCGTCGCCGGGTGTGCCGTCAGTGTGACGGGGGCGCAGACCGTAGCAGACTCCGTCGTTGGTAGCGCGGATACGACCGAGGTGCGAGCGATCGGCCGAATCCAGGAAGCCGGACAGCGTGCCGCGGCGCGCGAACCGATCGCCGCCCACCTTCGCGACGACTACGCCGCTTGGGTCAAATTCAAGGCCAAACTGCAGAAGGAAATTGGACTGCAGATTGCGATGGATTTGAGTTTCCTGCCACAGTGGGGCCTCTCCGGTGGCGGCAGTCCTTCGTTGCAGGTGTTTGCAACGCCATCGATTGACTGGGCACTTTTCAAGAGTTCGACGTGGGGCGCGGGGTCGGTGCAACTCGCCTACAACGCGGTGCCGACGTATCCGACACGTCAGGACGCCGCGATGATCCAATCGAATCTCGGATTGGTCACGGCGATCAATGATCTGTCGTCAAAGACGTTTCAGTTTCCGCAGTTGACCTATACGCATGCGACTCCCGGCAACGCCGTTTCGATCGGTATAGGTCAGTATCCGTTCTACAATTTCGACGGCAATCAGTACCTCGCCAATCAGCAAATTAATTTCAATTCGATGATCTTCGCGCAGAATGGCGCTTCCACGTATCCGTTGGCGGGCATCGGTGCGTTTGCGCAGTGGAATGTCACAAGCACCATGCAATTCGCCGCCGGATTTCAGGGCGCCAACAATTTGTCGGGTCAGACGCTGACTACGCGCACTTTCGGGGACGATGGCTACGCTTGGTTCGCGTATGCGCAATGGACGCCCAAGTTCACCGGTCGCGGTACCGCCCAATATTCGATGTCATGGTTCAGCACACCAAGTTTGCCCGCGCAGGCGTCTTCGCGCGTATGGTCGATCAACGCGGTGCAGAATCTCGACGACGACTGGGCCGTCTTTGCGCGCGCCAATCGGGCGATCGGCTATGCAACGACGATTCGAGGATCATGGGTGCTCGGTGCGGCGCGCAACAATCCGCTCGGTCGCAATGCTGCCGATCAAATTGGATTTGCGATTGGGATGAGCGAAGTGGCCGCCCCGCCATCGAACCCGGTCGACACGCGTAATGAAACCGTGTCCGAGCTTTACTGGAACTGGTCGTTGATTAGTGGTGGACTCGTATTGTCGCCATCCGCACAATGGATTTGGCACCCAGGACTCGATCCGATGCGCGAAAGTGTGTGGGTGCTTGGCTTGCGCGCGACGCTTTTGTTCTGACCCCGTTCCTGCAAAAACAAGTGCCAATGCCACCCCTACCGCTGTTCACATTACCCCCTGCCACGCAGAAGCAATGGCTGACCGAGCGCCTCGCACGGCCCGCGCCGGCAGCGGCGCGCGGGATGAGCGACGGATTCCGACTACCCGGTCGCGAGGGTATTGCCACCCGTGCGGCCGTACTGGTGCCACTCGTCAATCGCGAACACGGTCTGACGTTGTTGTTGACGCAGCGCAGCGCCAATTTGCCGGACCACGCCGGTCAGATCAGCTTTCCAGGCGGACGGGTGGAAACAACGGACTTGAGCCTTGCTGCAGCCGCGTTGCGCGAAGCGACGGAGGAAGTGGGACTGCCTGCAGCGCGTGTAGAAGTGCTGGGCCATATGGCCACGTATGAAACTGTAACGGGTTTCGAAGTGACACCAGTGGTCGGGTGGGTCGAGCCACCTTTCGAATTGCGTCTGGATGCCGCGGAAGTTGCCGATGCCTTCGAGGTGCCGTTGGCGTTTCTGATGGATCCGGTCAATCAACAGCGGCGTTTCCGCATGCTCGGCGACATCCGTCGCGATTTTTGGGCAATCCCGTTTGGCGAACGATATATCTGGGGCGCTACCGCGGCCATGCTGATGATGCTGGATCGCACGCTGCGCGACCCGGAATGACTGAAGAGAGTTCAGCCCGGCGGCAGGTAGCGCAACGTGCACGAAATCGAATCCTGATTGCCGGCACCGAAGAAGGCGTTGAGACTTTCAGCATAGGCGTCGGGTCCGACCCGACGGTAGTACAGCTTGGAAGTCTGGTCGAGCCAGTAGTCGTAGGAATTGCCGCTTGCCGTGCCCATCAACGGATCCGCAAATTGATAGCGACCATACTGCAGCGGCGCACAGGAACGCTGAATCTGGTTGAGGAATCCGTCAAAGCCTGTGGCAGCGCGATTGTTGACGGCATCCGGAGCACAGGCAGATACCGCAATGGCAAGGACAGGAATCAGGAACCGGGAATCGAACACGAGCGCTCTCCATCAGTAAAATAGGCATCCGTAGTTTGCCACAACACCCGTGTCCAACCTGAACGACTGCTGCATCGACAGTGGCATGCGATGATTGTCCATCCTTTCTCCCTTCCACCATCGGGTGCTGCCGTTCCTCACCAATCGCTAATCACGCTGAGCGCCCCGCGCACGCGCAGGTTCGACGCGTTGTCGCCGCATGGATTTTCCCGCGTCGTCTATTACGAGTGGGGCAAGCCCGACAACCCGCGGGTGGTGATTTGCGTGCACGGCCTGTCGCGAACCGGCCGCGATTTCGATGTGGTCGGCGAAGCCATGGCCACTACGCACCGGGTGCTGGCGGTGGATCTGCCCGGGCGCGGCGGCAGCGACTGGTTGAACGACCCCAATGACTACGTGTTTCCCACGTATTTGGGCGCATTGACCGCACTGATTGCGCGCAGCGACGCCCGCGAAGTGGCTTGGGTCGGTACATCGCTCGGAGGATTGCTCGGCATGGTAATGGCGGCGCAACCCGATACGCCGGTCACGCGCTTGGTGGTCAACGATGTCGGGACGGTGATCGAGCCAGACTCGTTGGCGCGAATCGGCACGTACGTGGGTCTGGATCCGACGTTTGGAACCTACGAAAAAATTGCCGCCTACGTCCGTGAAATTTCGGCGCCGTTTGGCGCGCTGTCGGATGTCCAGTGGGATCACCTGGTGCGGACCAGTGTCAGTCAGCGCCCTGATGGCCGCTGGGGGATGAACTACGATCCCGGTATCGCAGTACCGTTTCGGGCGGCGCCTGCCCCGCCGGACCTGTGGCCGATCTGGGACGCCATTGCGTGCCCAACGTTACTATTGCGAGGTGCGGAGTCGGATTTGCTCGCAGCATCGACGGCGGCGGCCATGGCCGCGCGTGGCCCCAAACCCAATCTGATCACCTTCCCGGGCGTGGGGCATGCGCCGATGCTGCTGGGGCAAGAGCAGGTCGGACCGGTGTGCCAGTTCCTGCGCGGCGACGCCTGACGCCGGTCTGGCACGCATTGCGCCTGGCGAGGCTGCGGCATCCGTCGCGCTATCGCTTACAATCGCGAGCGAACGTACTGGCGCGGGTTCCGTGGATCCGCCCACAACCATGGCACTCGCCCTCACACTCCCGCCCGTCGAGGCCCGTCCGGCCAATCCACCCGAAATCCGTCCCGCAAAAGTCGGCCCCTGGCTCGACGAGACCTGTCGGCGGGAGCCGGTAGTTGCCGCGCAACTGATCGGCGACGCGCTAGCGGCCACCAACCGGGTGGCGATGAGTGACAGCAAGCGGCTCGAGTTAGCCGAGTTGTACTGGAATTGTGCTGCCTCGTTGTGGCCACAACTGGAAAAGCATTTTGTCCGGGCGTCGCATCCACTGACGGGCGATGCGCTGGAAGCGGCAAAGGCTTCGCTCACGCTGTCTGGCGAACTTGCCACGGCGTACAAGCATTTGCTGGCGCGCGAGGCCGACAAGCGCCTGGCGCTCGGCGGCCAGCGCTTGATGGTGGCGCTGGTTCATCGCTGCCTGCAATGCACGGCACGCATTCTCGTGAACAGCTATCTGTCGTATGCGCCCGTTCCGTCGCACACGTGGCACGACGCACATTTGATTTACATGTTCGCGCGGGATCGCCACATTCATCTGGTGCCGGTGGCGCCCGATCAACCCGAAGCGACGCCCGAGCGGCTTGCTATCCAATCGATGTTGCTGGCGCTGGCCAATCCGTACGGTTTTTTGCCGGGACAATTGCCGATCGTGCTGCGCTACGTGCAGGAATACGCGCATTGGGCCAAGCTCACCGACATCGTGCCGGTGCACCGGATGGCCAAGGCCGTGGCGATCGTTCCGGTGGGCCACGACTTCCCTCCGTTCTCTGCCAACAAGGGTGGCTCGATCGAGGGCAGCAAATTGTTTCTGCTGACCTTCGACCTCGCGTTCCAGATTCAGGAACAATTGCGCGCGCTCGAAGCCGGGGGCGAAGTTCCTGCGGGTATCGGTCGCGAAGGCAATGCGCGGCTGCAATACATCGCCCTGTTGAAACGACTACTGCGCCAATGGGCTATCCCGCCCGCACGCCAGTTCAATCGCCTGCCGTCGCGGGCGCGCGTGGTGACGTGCGCCGGTCTTCCCGGCATTTGGCAATACAGTCGCGGGATGCACGCCGGCGTTCAACGTCCGGCGGGCTTGCCGCCGATGGCCAACTGCCAGGTTATCAACCACACGCCCGCCGGATACGCGCTACGGCAAACGGATTCGGTACCCACCGCCTTGCGTATTGGTGAGTTGATTGCACTGCGCATCGAAGGCCGTACCGGCTTGCAGGTCGCGATGGTGCGCTGGTTTCGCAATACGCTGAAAGGCAGCGGTCTCGAGTTCGGGTGCGAGTTGCTGTCCGACAATCCGGAAGCCGCCGCCGCCGCCCCGGAGGATGTGACCGAGGGACTGTTGACCCCGGTCGTGGTGCTGCCGGAAGACAATCCCGGCAACCATGACAGCACGCCGCCGCAGGTGTTGGTGCCCGCCGGCACCTTTGCGCTCGAACAGGCAGTGACGTTGCGCCGCGGCAATACCACCGGATATGCGGTGCTGACCAAACTGGTCGAGCAGGGTCCCGGCTTTGAGCTATACGAATTCGTCGCCGTTGGCTGAATCGCGCGGCGGCAATCCAGCATTGCGCGTGGCGGCGCGGGTCACCATCGCGGCACTGGTGGCGCTGACGCTGCTTGAAATTCTGTGGGAGGCCGTGCTGGCGCCGATCCCCGGTGCACGGTGGCTTGCACTGAAGGCGCTACCGCTCGCGTTGCTGGTGCCGGGGGTGGCGCGCGGCCAACGCAAATCGCGGCAATGGCTCGCGCTGCTGGCTCCATTTTACTTTGCCGAAGCTCTGGTGCGGGGTTTGACCGAAAGCGGGCGTCACAGCATGGTCGCCGCAATGGCGGCAACACTGGCGCTGCTCACGTTCGTCGCCTTGCTGGCCTGGTTTCGCGCCGAGAAACATTGACGCGCCCTGCGGTTGCAGGCGGGACTATTCGCCCGATGATGGCCCCGCTTCGGACGCTTTGCCCGTGCCGTGGCCCTGCAGGCCCTTGGGCAACGGAAAGGTCACGTTTTCGACTACACCGTGTAGCTCGGTGACGCCTAACGCGCCCATCTCCTTCAGTCGCGCCAATACCTGCTTGACCAGAATCTCGGGCGCCGATGCGCCTGCGGTGACACCCACGCGACGTTTGCCCGCAACCCATTCTTCGCGCAGTTCCTCGGCGCGATCCACCATCCATGCGGGGACGCCGCGATGCGCCGCCACTTCGCGCAGGCGATTGGAGTTGGAACTATTGGGACTGCCGACGACGATCACCGCATCGACTTGCGGGATCATGATCTTGACGGCGTCCTGACGATTCTGCGTGGCGTAGCAAATGTCGTCGCGCTTCGGGCCGACGATGTGCGGAAACCGGACTTTAAGCGCGTCGACGACCGCAGCGGCGTCGTCGACCGACAGCGTGGTTTGCGTCACGTAGGCCAACTGCGCCGGATCGCGTACGGTCAGTGCGGCAACGTCGGCCACCGACTCGACGAGATGAATGCCTCCCATCGCCTGTCCCATCGTGCCCTCCACTTCCGGATGGCCCGCATGACCGATCATCACGATGTCCCGGCCCTGCTCGCGCATTTTGGCCACTTCAACGTGCACCTTGGTCACGAGCGGACAGGTCGCATCGAATACCGTCAGACCACGCGCCGCTGCTTCGGCGCGTACGGCTTTAGACACGCCGTGGGCGGAAAACACGACCGTGGCACCGGCCGGCACTTCGTCGAGTTCCTCGACAAAGACGGCACCTTTGGCCTTCAGGTCATCGACGACAAATTTGTTGTGCACGACCTCGTGCCGAACGTAGATCGGTGCGCCAAATTGCGCCAGTGTTTCTTCGACGATCGCGATTGCGCGGTCGACGCCGGCACAAAAACCACGGGGATTGGCGAGTAGCACATCCATTGCGAAACCTCAGGTCAGCGGTGCCGGCGTATCGTCGCGGCGGGACCGGAAGCTGTCCAGTATGAGGCACACCGCGCCAATGGTAATGGCGCTGTCCGCGACATTGAACGCGGGCCACGACCAGCCGGCGTAGTGAAACAACAAAAAATCGGTGACGCGACCCAGCGTGACGCGGTCCCACAGATTGCCCAGTGCGCCCCCCAGAATCAACGCCAGGCCGACACGCAGCGTTCGACTACCGCCACGGCGCAACATCCAGATCAGGAACCCGCTCGCGACAAGTGCAATGATCGCGAAGAACCAGCGTTGCCAGCCGCCCGCACCTGCGAGAAAGCTGAACGCAGCGCCGGCGTTGTACGCTAGAACCAGACTGAAAAAAGAAGTGACCGGCAACTCCTGCCCTTCGCGAAACACGGCGGTCACCCATGCTTTGGTGAGGAGATCGAGCGCGATGATGGCGACGCTCAGCCCGAGCCAACGCCACCATGCGGGGGCCGGCACACGTTCGGCACGGGCAGCCGACGTCATCGCCACGGCCACCGCGCACGCGTCCAAGGCAGCACCGTGATCATGCGTAGCGGCGCGGCTCGCCAGCGCCGAACAGATTGGCCACACAGCGACCACACAAGGCTGGGTGAGCGGCATTCGCACCGACATCGGCGCGCCAATGCCAGCAGCGGTCGCACTTCGTATAGGTGCTTGCTGTCACCTCAACTGCGAGCGCGTCGCCGCGAGTGACCGTCGCCGACGATGTGATCGTGACAAAGCGCAAGTCATCACCCAGTGCTGTCAACGCATCGAAGTCTGCGGCCGGCGCCACGATGGCAACCTCGGCCTGAAGCGACGAACCGATTGTTCCGGCCTGACGCACGGCTTCAAGTTCGCGCTGGACCGTCGCGCGCACTGCCAGGATTCGCTCCCACTTCGGCACGAGCAGCTCGCCGTCGACGACCGGTGGCAACGTGTCTCGCCATTGCTCGACCATGATGGTCACGGCGTGCGGATGCAGGACTCGCCAGGCTTCCTCCGCCGTGAACGACAGGATCGGCGCCATCAGTTTGAGCAGCGTATCGCGAATCAGCGCCAGCGCCGTCTGTGCCGAACGCCGCGCGCGGCTGTCGGCGCCTGCCGTGTAGAGACGATCCTTCAATACGTCGAGATAGAACCCGCCCAGCTCTTCCGAGCAATACGTCTGCAGCCGTTGCACTACCAGATGAAATTCGTAGCGACTGTAGTCGGCCTCCACGGCCGTGGCCATCATCTGCGCCTGCGCCAGCGCAAAGCGATCGATCTCGAGCAGTTCGTCTAATGGCACCGCGTTGTGCGCGGCATCGTAGTCAGCGGTATTGGCCAGCAAGAAGCGCAACGTGTTGCGAATGCGGCGATAGCTTTCCACGACGCGCTTCAGGATTTCATCGGAAATCGACAGTTCTCCGGAGTAGTCGGTGGCGGCAACCCACAGGCGCAGCACTTCGGCGCCGAGCGAATCGCAGATCTTTTGCGGAGCGACGACATTGCCTTTCGACTTCGACATCTTCTTGCCTTCGCCATCCACCGCGAAGCCGTGCGTCAGCAATGCCTTGTAGGGCGGCACGCCGTAGACCATGCATGATTCGAGCAGTGACGAATGGAACCAGCCGCGATGCTGATCCGAGCCTTCAAGGTAGAGGTCGGCTGGAAATCCAGTCTGTTGCGAATGCGAGCCCATGCGTGTGGACCTCCCATCCGGTCCACCCAACACCGTCTCAAAAGTGGCGCCGGAATCGAACCACACGTCGAGCGTGTCGGAAAGCTTGCGGTATTTTTTCTCGTCGACGCCAAAGTCTTCATAGGTGGCTTCGAACCACGACTCGATGCCGCCGTATTCGACCTTGCTGGCCGCAAGTTCGAGCAGAGCCAATGTGTCCGGATGCAGCGCATCGGTTTCACGATCCACAAAAAACGGCAGCGGAACGCCCCACTGGCGTTGCCGCGACAACGTCCAGTCGGGGCGATGCGCGATCATGCCGTGCAAGCGTGCCTTGCCCCATGCAGGATAGAACGTGGTGGCTTCTATGCCGCGCAATGCAGTTGCGCGCAACGATTCTGCGGGCTTATGACCATGGAAGCCCGGCGTGTCATCCATCCCGGCGAACCACTGCGTGGTGGCGCGATAAATAATCGGCGTCTTGTGGCGCCAGCAATGCATGTAGCTGTGGGTGAACTTTTCGCTATGGAATAACGCACCCGCTTCGTTCAACTTGTCGACGATTAGCGGATTGGCCTTCCAGATGTTCATGCCGCCGAAGAATTCAAGACTCTCTGCATAGCGACCATCGCCCTGCACCGGGTTCAGCATGTCGTCGTCCTTCATGCCATAGCGACGGCACGATTGGAAATCCTCGACGCCATAGGCTGGAGATGAGTGAACAAGTCCGGTGCCTTGGTCAAGTGTGACGTAGTCGCCCAGGTAGATCGGCGACGCGCGATCGTAAAACGGATGGCGGAAGCGAATGTTTTCGAGGGCGGCGCCGGCGGCGGTCGCGATGATCGTGCCTTCGCGTGCGTACCGCGCGAGTGCGACTTGCACCAGATCGGCCGCAAGGATCAGGTAGATGTTGTCGCTGCGGACCAACGCATACGTGAAATCCGGATGGGCATTGAGCGCCTGATTGGCAGGGATGGTCCACGGCGTCGTGGTCCAGATCACCGCAAAGACGTCGCCGTCCAACGGCTCTGAACATCCAAACGCTGCCGCAAGCTTGGTTCGATCTGCAGCATCGAGCCTGAAGCCGACGTCGATGGCAAGATCGACTTTATCTTCGTACTCGACTTCGGCTTCGGCGAGTGCGCTTTGGCAATCAAAGCACCAGTTGACGGGTTTCAAGCCGCGATAGATATAGCCTTTGTCGAGAATCTTGCCGAGCGTGCGGATCTCGTCCGCCTCATTCTTGTAGGCCATGGTCAGATACGGGTGATCCCATTCACCCAGCACGCCCAGGCGCTTGAACTGTTCGCGCTGCTTGTCGACTTGTTCGGTTGCATAGGCTCGCGCCAAGCGCTGCGTATCCGCGGCCGCAAGATGCTTGCCATGCATCTTCTCGATCTGCACTTCGATCGGCATTCCGTGGCAGTCCCACCCCGGCACATAGGGTGCGTCAAAGCCGGCGAAGCCTTTGCTCTTGACGATAATGTCTTTCAGTATCTTGTTGACCGCGTGGCCGATGTGAATATCCGCGTTGGCGTACGGCGGGCCGTCGTGCAACACAAAGCGCGGACGATCGGCCGCGGCGGCGCGAATGGCCTCGTATACCTTGTTTTGCTGCCACTCACGCAGCCATTGCGGTTCGCGCTTGGCGAGATCGCCACGC
>JBDTTY010000060.1:0-9821 GCA_040007975.1 Betaproteobacteria bacterium
CGATGACTTCATGGGCTTCGTTGACTCCGACCAGCGCGAGCGAGAGTGCGGCCAGCGCTTCGTCGAGCAGGTCGGGCGCTGCGCGTTCGGGAATGACGACCGACAACCCGGGTGGCCAGCAGACGTTGCGTTGCACGCGATGCGCGGGCATCCACCTGGCGCAGAGATCTGCGGCCGCAAGTGCCAAGTAAAGCGGCGTCAACCGCAGCCGCTGCCGCAAGCTTGTTCCCCACATGACGTCGATTTTCGCACATGGCCCCGGCCGCGACAGCCACGATCAAGTGCCGGTTAGCGTTGGAAAAATCCGAAGGCGAGGCCTGTTCAGGACGCTTGCCGGCGACGCATGTAGGCGAGGCTTCAGCCTCGCACCAACCAACCTCAACTCCCTTACCCCTCAAACAATCAACGGGTCCGTCGCGCGCTCATCGGACGCGTGTGGATGCATAGCCAACGCCAGTGCCTGATCGGCAAACATCGCTGCCCATACGTTGGCGACCGGTGTCGTTGCAACGATCGCAAAGGGTACCGAACCGTCACTGCGGATCTGCTCGGCCAGAAGATGCCGCACGCGTGTCATCGCCACGTGGTCAGGCACCCAATCAGCAAGATGTTGTTGCAGCAGGCAACCGACGCGAAGCGTCTGCGCCAACACGTCGACGCGCTCGGGGCCTGATGTTGCGGCATCGCCACTGCGACGTTCGGGCAGCGCGCCGCGGCGCGTGCCGCGTGTGGCGCTCAATGCCAGCAATGCATCGAATACAACGGCAACCTGCGGCAAGACGGCCCTTGTGCGCGGATGCTGCGACAAACTCAGGATGCCTTCGAACGCATAGAGTTGCGGATGCAATTCGTCATGGGGCGTGTCGAGCGCCGCGTTGACACTGGCGTGCCATGTGGCTTCGGCCGCCGCCATCACGCGCGATGTCATGCCCGGCAACGCGCCAGCGACTATCACGCCGGCAGCCGCCTTGGTCAGAAAGCCACCGCGCCGTGTGGACCAGCGCTCCGGCAGATCGGTGTCTGCGGGTTCCGCACGGTACGCGTTAAACATGCCATCCGCCGCGATCAATCGATCGAGCGCTGCCACCACGCCGGCAACGATCGTGGGATCAGGCACCAGCAGTCCTGCATCGGCCGCTGCACTCAAGCCGCGCAACACCATGGCCAGATCGAAACAGAACTCGGCGCGATTGCGCCAATCGTCTACGCCATCGGCAAGATGCAGTCGTGTGGGCAATGGATGGCCCAACGCCAGCCACACGTCAAGCCAGTGCTGTACGGCATCGGCACGCGACGACAGATCCGCCGCGATGTCATCACGGCGATGGTGCCAGGCAAGCCATTGCAGGTAATAGCCGGCGATTTCCGGATAGCCGTAGGTCGCGTGACCGTCCGCATCGACGGTGCCGACGACGGTGCCGGCATGCGGTCCGACGGTGAGTTGCGCGGGGCCGTCAAGCAGCCAGTCGGCGATCGAACTGGCGTGTCCCCGCGCAGCAGTTGGCGCGTAGGCAGTGGCGATGCGCGGACTCATGCCGCGACGGCTTCGACCAACATCGTGGCCAACACGTCGACAATGCGGTTGGCAGCGTCACCAGCACCAAATGGCGCGTGTTGGTCGAAGGCCACCGCGGCGCGGCGAGGCGCCACAAGCATCTCGGTGGCAGCGGCAACGATGGCATCGCGATCGATATTCACCAGTCGCACGAATCCGGTCGCGATGCCTTCAGGCCTTTCGGTACACGTGCGCGGCACCAGCAACGGGACACCGAGATGCGGCGCCTCTTCCTGGATGCCGCCGGAATCGCTGATCAGCAGCATTGCGGATGCGGCCATCGCCACGAACATCGGATATTCCATCGGAGCGACAAGGTCAAAGCGCGGATGAACACCCAGACGACGACGCAACCGCGTCGCGATTCTGGGATTGGGATGCACGGGCAGCACGAAACGCAATGCAGGGTGCTTGGTGGCGAGCGTCAGCAATGCATCGCAAACGACCTCGGCATTGCCATCCCAGTTTTCGCGGCGGTGGAGCGTGACCAGCACCAGAGGTGATTGCGCCCGCGATTGGCGCGGCGACAGTCCCTGTTGATCGAACAGCGTGCGCAGGCTGTCGATGCCGGTGTTGCCGACGTGGTGAATGGACTCCGGCGCAACACCTTCATCCAGCAGGTTCTGCTGCGCGGATGCGCACGGCGCAAAGTGCAGATCCGCATGTCGCGCAATGCGACGGCGAAACCACTCTTCGGGAAACGGATCGGTGACCGTCGGGGCCCGCAAACCGGCCTCGACGTGAATCACCGCAATCCCGGCTGCATGGGCGGCACGCGCGCCGGCAAAGGCTGTCAGCGTGTCACCTTGAACCATCACCATCGCGGGTTGAATCCTGGCAATCAATTCGCCGAGCAGCCGCTCCATGCGCCGCGACGCGGTGGCGAGATTGGGGGCGCCTTGCTGGGCCGGCAGGACGACGTCGCAGCTGATGCCAAAGCCATCGAACATTCGACGCACGGCGTCCACATGTTGACCACTGTTGACCACGCATGCGTCGACATCATCGCGCTGCGCGAAGGCATGGACAACGGGGGCCAGCTTGATGCATTCGGGCCGCGTACCGGCCACGATCATCACGGTGCGCGACGATGCGCCAGGCGATCGTTTGCCCACGCGCATGCGCGCCCGTGGCTCCGACGCCGGAGCGATCTCGGTGCTCGACAAGGTGTTCCACCCTCCCAACAGAACATGGATCGGGGTCAAGGTCGATGCCGACTGGATCGGTCTTTACCTGGACTCCGGCGACCGCTTCGTCCGGGGTGATCGCACTCCTCGGACAACCGGCAAAAATGATGCCGCGCGTCTGAAATGTAACAAGTTGTTTCGTACGCGACAAGGCCATCTGTCGCGGCAGGTGGTGCCGCATCGATTCGGTCGGACATGCGGGTCGAAAATGACGCAATCTGGTGGGCCCGGCTGGATTCGAACCAGCGACCAAGGGATTATGAGTCCCCTGCTCTAACCGTCTGAGCTACAGGCCCGGATGCGACATGGCGGCCCCAACACGCGGGTTGGCAGCGGGGGCGCGGCCGAGTATAGCGGACGGCGAGGGTGCCTCGAGAGGGCAGTTGCTGTCGGCTTTCGCCGGCAGCGCGCTGTCGCGTAGACTCAAGCGAACACCACACTCAAGCGCCGGCGATGATCCGCAGGGCGCGCCCGACACGATGCAACACTACCTCGCTCCGCTGTTGAAGCCGCAATCGGTGGCGCTGGTCGGCGCTTCCGACACCATCGGCTCGCTGGGCCGCACGGTCTACGAGAACATACTCGCCGGGGCTTTCAACGGCGAAGTCTATGCCGTGAATCCCAACCGGCGGAAGGTATTCGGACGCCGCACGTACACGACACTTGGAGCGATCGATGCACCGGTGGATTTGGCGGTGATTGCGGCACCGCCCGCAGCCGTGCCGGGTATTCTCGATGATCCCAAAGCGCGGATCCGGGCGGCGGTGTTGATGTCGTTTCCCGACACCGACAATCCGTCGGTGGGCCGCACGTGGCGGCGCGAAGTATTGGCCGTCGCCAAACGACGCGGCATCCGTTTGGTGGGGCCGGGTGCCTTCGGTGTCGTGCGCACGGACATCGGACTCAATGCCACGTTTTGCGCGCCTACGGCACTGTCGGGCCGACTGGCGTTGGTCTCGCAGTCCGGCGCCGTGTGTACGGCGATGCTCGACTTCGCCACTCAGATGCAGATCGGATTCTCGACCGTCATCTCGTTGGGTGGTGGCATCGACGTGGGGTTCGGCGAATTGCTGGACGCCTTGGTGCTTGACCCGGGCACCGACGGCATACTTCTCTATGTCGAAGCGGTCGGCGCGGCACGTCCGTTCCTTTCCGCGCTGCGCGCAGCGGCGCGGATCAAGCCGGTGGTGGTGCTCAAAGGTGGTGTTGCGTCCAGCGCTGCCGACATTCAGCGTGGAGGGCACGCGCCAACCATTGCGCACGACATCGTATTTGATGCGGCCTTGAAGCGCGCGGGGACGGTCCGCGTGCACAATTACACGCAATTGTTTGCGGCCGCGCGCATCCTGGCCATGGGGCGCATTCCTGCGGGGGACCGTTTGGCGATTGTGGCCAATGGGCGCGGACCCGGCATGCTCGCCGCGGATGGTGCCGCCGCAGCAGGTGTCACGTTGGCGCGGTTTTCGCAGCCCACCGTCGATGCGCTCTCCGCGCTGTTGCCGCCGGAAATCGAAAGGATCAATCCGGTCGATGTACGCGGTGATGCGCCGCCATCGCGTCTGGCCGCTGCCGTCGCTGCAACGCTGGCAGATCCGGGGGTGGACGCCGTATTGGTGCTGCATGTGCCTCGACCAATCATCGGCGCACTGGAGTCGGCGCGCGCGGTGGCGGGGGTGGCGCGCGGCTCGGCCAAACCGGTGCTGGCGGCGTGGCTCGGTGCGCTCAATCGCCAAGGCGTGCACGAGGCCCTTGAAGCCGGCGGCATCGCCAATTTCTTCACGCCTGAAAATGCAGTCAACGCATTTGCGTTTTTGGCGGCCTACAAACGCCATCAGGAATGGCTGTTGGAAGTCCCTGCATCGACCCAAGGGCCAGCGGCACCTGATCTCGTCGCGGCGGAACGATTGCGCGAACGTGCGGCCAACGCGCGCTGGCGCTTACTGCCCGCCGCGGAGACCAAGCAACTGCTGCACGTGTTTGGCATCGAGATGCGACCCTTTGTTGTGGTCGAGACGCTGGCGGAGGCGCGAGCGGCCGCACGCGAATTGCACTATCCGTTGACGCTGCGGCTGGAAGGCGCATCGGTGGCCACGGCCAGCCACAGCATTGCCAATAGCCGTGCGCTGGCGCGGGCGTGGGGCGAATGGCTGCCGCAGGTGATGAAGACGCCGCCACCGGGATGGGAAGGTGGCGTGATCCTGAAGCGCACGTCACTGGCCGGAACGATCGGCGCATTTGCCATCACGATGGCCACTGATCCCGTGTTCGGTCCCGTGATTGCAGTAGGCTCGAGCGCATTGGCATTGCCGGCCCAGTGCGCTTCGCACGTGATGCTGGCGCCGCTCAATCCACGGCTTGCTGGTGATCTTCTCGCGGCGGCAGGCATCACCGCCCCGCGCGACGAGCTCATTCATCTGCTGGTACGGGTTTCAGCGATAGCATGTGCATTGCCGTGGGTGCGTCAGTTGACGCTCGATCCCGTCGTGCCGGCGCCGGACGGGCTGGAAATCGTATCGGTGCAGGTGGTCGTCGATCCCAGGCAGACGTTTGCGCCGGGCTATCGGCACATGGCGATCCATCCCTATCCGGGAGAGCTCGAGTCGCAGATCGAGCTGCCCGATGGGACGCATCTGATGATGCGGCCCGTGCGCCCCGAGGATGCCGATCTGGAACGCCGCTTTGTCGCGTCATTGTCCGAGCAGACGCGTTTTTTTCGCTTTTTCTATCGGCTGCATGAGTTGTCGCCTGCAATGCTCGTGCGCTTTACGCAGGTCGACTACGACCGCGAACTGGCGTTATTGGCGTTGGTGGCCGATCGTACGGCCCCCCAGGGGGAGAGCGTGGTGGGAATCGCGCGCTATATTCAAAAGGCGGATCTCGAGAGTGCCGAATTTGCAATCGTGGTCGCGGACGCGTGGCATCGGCGCGGCGTTGCAGGCCGTCTGATGCGGGCGTTGATCGCGTGCGCCACCAGGAAAGGGTTGCATCGGCTGGTGGGGACGGTGCTGCGAGCCAACCAGAACATGCTCCGCTTCACGGCCGGATTGGGCTTCACCGTAAGCGACGATCCCGACGATCCCGATCAGGTGGTGGTAGAACTCGCGCTGCGCTAGAAGGGCAGTTACCCTCGCTGATGGAATAGAATTCCCGATTGCAGTGTTCAGAAGCAAGACCCGGTACCGCATTCGCGGAAGATCAGGCACAACCAGGAGGAGTTGCATGCATTCATTCAAATTGGGCGTTCTCGTTTCGGCGGTGGCATTGGTGGCCGCCGGCTGCGCAAGCATGAAGTCGCCCAGCGACGCGGGATTTTTCGTGACCAGCACGGCATCGCCCAAGGGCGCGGATTACGGCGGCCTTGCCGGTGCCGACAAGCACTGCCAGACGCTGGCCGCGGCAGCTGGACTTGGCGACCGCACCTGGCACGCCTATCTAAGCGCTTCTGCTACGGGGTCATCGCCTGCCGTCAACGCGCGTGACCGCATCGGCTCGGGTCCCTGGAAAAACGTGAAGGGCGTGGTCGTGGCCACCAACGTCAACGAACTTCACGCGGACAATAATCTCACCAAGCAGACCTCACTTACCGAGAAGGGTGGCGTGGTCAACGGTCGGGGCGATACTCCCAATCAGCACGATGTGCTGACGGGCTCGCAGCGTGATGGCACCGCCTTCCCGGGCACGAATGACACTACGTGCGGCAACTGGACGAAGAGCGGGACTGAAGGCGCCGCGATGTTAGGCCACATCGATCGCAACGGTATCCCCACAGACCCGGTCGACGTCAGGACCTCGTGGAATTCCTCCCACCTGTCACGCGGCGGATGCAGCAACGAGGCGCTGAAGTCCACGGGTGGTGCGGGATACCTGTATTGCTTTGCGGCCAAGTAGGCATGCCGCGTATTTAGAAAAACGCCCCGATGAACCGCGGGGCGTTTTTTTTTAAGGCGGCCCAGCAACTCCAGAACGCCCGGAAAAATTGCGTCGAGATTCTCAGCGGCGAAACGAAGGTATGATGATCGCAGGGCTACCAAAAATAAAAACTGTTGGCCTCACCCGTTAGAGGGCGGCTCCGTTTACCACTCAAGCCATTCGCAATGTGAACGAACGGCAGCGTGCGGAAAACGAGTTTCGCCAATTCCCGGTCGAATTGGCCAGCACCCGCATCCCGACCGACGGTCCGCCTCAGTTCACTCCCTACCTGCGCGATATCAGCGAGCACGTTCGGACCGAACAACTTCGTAACGTCCGGTTGGCTGTGACCCCGCACCTAACCCAGGCGCGGGAAATCGATGACGCCGCCGGGCGTCCTGCGGGCTGTGTGCGACACGCTGCGTTGGGATATGGGCTTGTTCTGGCTGGTCGATCGAGCGGTCGCCGCGCTTGCGTGCATTGCTAGCTCGCACCAGCCGGAAGCTCCCCTGACGGGGTTCGCGAAGGCGGTCGCAGTCGAACCTTCAAGCGGGGAACCGGACTCCCGAGTCGCGTCTGGGCGAGCGGCGAGTCGAGTTGGGTACCCGATGTACGCAATGATGCACACTTCCTTCGCGCCCCGCTTGCTGCACGGTAAGGCTTACATGGCGCCTAAGCATGTCCTATCGTGGTTGGCGATATCACGCCCGGCGTGATCGAGTTCCTTGCGCATCACATCCGCAATCCCGACCCGGATCTTCTCGAGTCGATGGTAACAATCGCCCGACATGTTGGCCAATTCATCGAACCGCGACAGTCGGAAGTGAACCCGCGCCGCAGCGAGCACGAGCTTTCCGATTTCTTCGAGAACGCGGCCATCGGGCTGCATTGGGTGGAACCGGACGGCACCATCCTGCGAGCGAACCACGCGCGCGGATCTCGAGATGCTCGGTTATTCGCCAGAGGAATTCGTCGGCCACAACAGCGCTGACTTTCATGCCGACGCGGACGTAAAAATTGTTCAAGGGGTTCGCATTGCCAGGCGCGTGCGTCCAACTACAGTCGGTGGCTCACGATGACGTGGGCATTGTTCATCGGACTGCATGGAGTCGCTGTAGGACGCGATGGTAATTGCAAACTGGACACAATCTGATATGTAGCGCCCATGCAAGAAGAGTTTCAGCGACGGTGCCCAGGCGCCGAATTCTTTTTCAGCGCGCGGTCCAGCGGCATCGCGCCGCGAAGCACTGCGCCTACAATCAAACCAAGCGTTACGGCGACGCCGAGACCGACGATTGGATTGCGGCGCAGGAATTCGCTGGGCCCGTGCGGCGGGCGCTCGTCTACCGGAAGAATTTCCTGCTGCTGCGCCAAAGGGCCTGCGTCGGGAATGGGCTGCTCGCCGGCAAACGCGACAGCGTCACCGGACTGGCTGGGAACGCGTGTTGTGGTCGCGGGTTCCGGTTGCGCGATTTTGGACCCGCGCTGTTGCGCGTACACCCACGTGAACTCCGCGCCCAGCAGGAAGATTTGCGCGGAATAATAGACCCACACGAGCAAGACGACGAGCGAGCCGGCGGCGCCGAAGCCTGAAGACAGCGCAGCCTTTCCGATGTACAGGCCGATGAGGAACTTGCCGAATTGGAACAACAGGGCGGTGACGACGGCGCCGGCCCACACGTCGCCCCATGCGATGGGCGCGCGCGGCATGATTTTGTAGATCATCGCGAACACAACGGTGATCAGCACGAAGGAAACGGCGCCGTTGACGAGGGTCAGCACGAATTCCCAGCCTTGAAAACCGCTGGCCCACCAGGTTCCGAGCGCCGCTAGCGCCGTGCTCGCGATGAGCGATACCACGAGCAGGAAGCCCAGTCCCAGCACCATGCCGAACGAAAAGAGGCGCGTGCGTAACAGGTTCCAGATGCCATTTTCCCCCGCGGACACCGGAACGCGCCAGATCCGGTCGAGCGCGCTTTGCAACTCGCCGAATACTGTCGTTGCGCCGATGATGAGGAGAACTAAGCTGATGACGGAGGCGACGATCCCTTGCACGGGTTGGCTGGCGCTCTCCACGAGGCCTTGCACTCCCTTCGCGCCGTCCGGGCCGATCAGTCCCGACAATTGCGATGCGATTTCCCCGCGGACCGCTTCCTGGCCGAATGCCAATCCGGCAACGGCAATCACGATGATGAGCAGCGGCGCGATGGAAAACACTGTGTAATACGCCAGTGCCGCCCCCATGCTCGGCGCGTAATCATCGATCCAGGCCAATACCGACTTCTTGACGAGCTCCCACCAGCGTTCGGGATTCATGTTCGATTCTCCTTGCCAAGACGTTTATCCACCGGGTCAGCGCTCCCGGCGAACATCATGTGCTTTCGAACGCACGTTACTCGGCCACCAAATGGGCGTTGGATCGCAGCAGCGCATGCTCTGCCGCGACGACCGACTCCAGTTTGTCGGGGTTGACTTGCCTCTTGGGATGCACGAAACGAACCCGGTGGCAGCAGGTGCAACGCGGGTGAAATGCCGGGCAGGATTTTTTCTTTTGAATTCCGCGACATAATCGGTTACGTGCCGAGTGCGCATCTGTCGGAGAAATGCGCAAGGCGCTGTGAGACAGCGTGACGTGCCACGAGGTCGCGAAGGACTACGCGAGGGTCTCGATTCTGATGAGTGGTTCGGGCAAGCCGCAGGCATCGCCGAGAGCGATCTGCCCCCCATCTTCCCGAATCTCGGTGCGCTTTCGAACACGAACCTTGGGTTCATGGCCTGGATCGCTCCAAAACAAAGGCGCCCCGCGATGCCGGGGCGCCTTTGCTGCGTACCTGCCTTGACCTATTCGCCTTCCAGGAAGGACCGCAATTTCTCGCTGCGCGACGGATGCCGCAACTTGCGCAGCGCCTTCGCTTCGATCTGCCGGATGCGCTCGCGGGTGACGTCGAACTGCTTGCCGACTTCCTCCAGCGTGTGATCCGTGTTCATCTCGATGCCAAAACGCATGCGCAGCACCTTGGCTTCGCGCGGCGTCAGCGTATCGAGAATGTCCTTGCAGACGTCGCGCAATGACGCGTTGACCGCGGCGTCCGATGGCGCCACCGTCGACTGATCTTCGATGAAGTCGCCCAGATGCGAATCGTCGTCGTCACCGATCGGCGTTTCCATCG
>JBDTTY010000061.1:0-9740 GCA_040007975.1 Betaproteobacteria bacterium
AAGCCATAAAATCCGAGCCAGGCGACGGCAATGCCAAGTGCCCACATGAGCAACAGCGAGGTCGATGCCGGCCACGTATTGAACAGTAAGGCGCCGCGGGTCATCTCGATGAACGTCGCAATGGGATTGAATGCGATCACGAACCGCCAGGACGCAGGCACCGCGGAGGCCGGATAGAACACCGGGCTCAGAAACAACAGCGTCAACGCGATGAAGCCGACCACCTGTGACAGGTCACGCAGATAGACGCCAAGCGCCGCGAAGCCGTAGATGCATCCCAATGCCAGCAATGCCAGCGGAGCGACGATCAATGGCAGACTGATGATGGCCACGGGCAATGCGCCGGTTTTCAGCAGCGTGGCCACGGCAAGGATCAGTACGCCGATCAGGAAATGGAAAGCCGCGACCAGCAACACCGTCCATGGCAGCACTTCAAGCGGGAACACGACTTTCTTGACGAGGTTGCGGTGGTCCACCACCAGCGTCGGTGCGCGCGTGATGCACTCGGCGAAAAAGCCGTGCACGATCATGCCTGCGTACACCACCAGTGCAAACCCGGTGCGATCAGTCACCGGACCGTCCCAGCGAATCTGGAAGACGATGCTGAACACAAACGTGTAGATGGCAAGCAGCAGCAACGGGTTGATCACCGCCCAACCAAACCCGATCAACGAGCCGCGGTACCGCCCCGAGATCTCGCGGCGTGAAAACTGCCACAACAGGCTGCCATAGGCGAGCACACTGCCGAACAGCGCGGCGGGACTAACCGGATACTGCACACGTGTATTCATGAATGCGGCTGCCTCGGCGGCCGGGCCAATCCGTACGCTGATCCTTGCAACGACAGATTGGGGTTGTACAGCGGATCGTTGGCGAGTTCCTTGACCCATGTTGCCGCGAATCGCGATTCTTCGTCAGTCGACAAGCGTGCGGTGACGGGATCGTCGGCATAGCCGCGTGACGCCGACTCGTGGTGGACGAGTTCGGCGTACGGCGAAATCACATGATGCAAGCCGGCAGCCGACAGACGCAGACACAGATCGAGATCATTGCAGGATACGGCCAACGATTCGTCCATGCCGCCAACGCGAAGGTAGCGCGCGCGCTCTACGACGGCGCACGCCGTGATCATCGCGCTGACCTGGCGCACGGCGCGTGCACGCCCATAGGGGCCGCCAAAGCCACGACGCGTACCGATCCATGGTCGATCACCAACACCATTCAGGCCCAATATCACGCCAGCATGCTGCAACGTGCCATCGGGATAAAACAACGTGGCGCCCGCAAGCCCGATGTGGGGTCGTGCGGCCAGACTGACCAACTCGCGTAGCCACCCGCCATCGGTGACTTCGATGTCATTGTTGACCAGCGCGATCATCGTCCCGCGCGCCTCGCGGACGCCAAGATTGCACTGTGCCGCATAGTTGAACGGATGGGGCCACGACACCACGCGCGCCGTGTCTTCGGCGGCTAGTTTAGCCAGATAGGCACATGCCTGCGGATCGCGCGAGTCGTTGTCGACGATGACGAATTCGTAGGCGGGGTAATCGGTGTGCGCACGAATCGAGTCCACGCAGGCACGCAGCAACGCCACGCGGTCGCGGGTCGGAATCACAATCGAAACGAGCGGCGGCGGCTCGGGCAATGGATAGACAATGCGCCAGCCCATCGTGCCCGTCACGGCCTGTGCGCCGTCGCCCCGTCGCGCGATGCTGTCCGCAAGTACGCGACGCTGTGCTGCCGCCAGTTGCGGTTTTTCAAACGCGGCGGCGGCAGTGGACCCCGGAATTTCCCGCCAGTGATACAGCACGCGCGGCACGCGGACGATCCGCTGCCGCCCCACGCGTTCGGCCACGCGCAGCACCAGATCCCAATCCTGCGCGCCATCCACCCCCGTCGTGAGACCGCCCAATTCAAGCAACAGGTCGCGTCGTACGCACACGAAATGCAGCACACAGTTGGTCGTGCGAATCCATTCGTCGTCCCACGCGGGCTTGAAGAACGGCAGCGTGCGCTTGCCGTGCGCATCCAGTTTGTCTTCATCGCAAAACGCCATGGCCGTGTCCGGCGCCTGCGCCAGTGCTTCAGCCAGGCACAGTAGCGCGTCCGGTGCTAGCGTGTCGTCGTGATCGAGAAACGCGCAATAGTCACCTGTCGCGACCTGTAGCGCATCGTTGGTGGCAACTGCAATGCCGCCATTGCCTGATCGTCGAGTCAGGCGAATCCGCGGCTCGGCCGACGTAGCGGCGTCAAGGCACGCACGCACCTCAGCATCGGTCGACGCATCATCAGTGATGCAAAGTTCCCATGCCGGGTAGCACTGCGCACGCACCGACGCCAACGTTGCCTGAAGAAATGCAACCGGGGGATTCCAGACCGGCAGCAGAATCGAAATCAACGGGCGTCGCGGCAACGCCGTCAGACGCGCAGCAAAGCCGTCGGCCGGGGGCTCGTAATCGACGCACCACTGCGCATAGTCTGCGTAGTTCCCCGCGTCGGCGACGTGGCGCTCCAGCACGCCCCCGATCGCACCCTCACGCGCAAGGCTGACCGCACGTCGCACGACCCACAGCAACTTGCGCGGGTCGCCACCCGCGTAACGCAGGTGGCGGCGCAGCACGCGAAAGCCGGCGCGCAGGTGGGCCGGTCGCATCATGCGCAAGGTACGGGGAGGAGCAACGCGACCGGCATGGCGGGTGATTGTCCGTTTCAGGGTATGCCAACAGACCGGCCCGCAGCACCAAGGTCGGCCCCGTGCGGAAGCAACGGTAACGACGGCCAATCATTTTACCGGTTCCCGTCGTGCGCAACGCGTACCGAGCCTGCGCGGACGTGCCCCACCCCGCGGTGGGGCGCGGGAGGCGGGCGTCTATAATCGGGCGGCTCCTAAGGCCTGCCGGCACGCAGCGCAAAAACCCGCCCCATCCAACCCCACCGGTTCCCGATGGTTTCTACCGCACTCAGCGTCCGGTCCCTGTCCAAGCGCTTCGAAATCTATGAGCGCCCGGCTGATCGCCTGAAGCAGACGCTTTGGCGAGGGCGGCGGCAGTTCTATCGGGAATTCTGGGCGTTGCGCGACGTTAGCTTTACCGTGGCGCCGGGACAGGCGCTGGGCATTGTGGGCCGCAATGGTTCCGGCAAGTCGACGCTGCTGCAATTGGTCGCCGGTACGCTTTCGCCCACCAGCGGTGAGGTTGACGCTACCGGACGCGTGTCGGCCCTGCTGGAATTGGGGAGTGGCTTCAATCCCGAGTTCAGCGGCCGCGAAAATGCGTTTCTCAACGGCGCGATCCTGGGCTT
The DNA here is from genome assembly GCA_040007975.1 of Betaproteobacteria bacterium. Classification (GTDB taxonomy): domain Bacteria; phylum Pseudomonadota; class Gammaproteobacteria; order Burkholderiales; family Casimicrobiaceae; genus VBCG01. Next base: position 3,301 of record JBDTTY010000061.1, read on the forward strand.
GACCCAAGGCGAAATGCGCGCGCTGTTGCCGGGGATTCTCGACTTTGCCGATATCGGCGAATTTGTCGATCGACCGGTCAAGACGTATTCCAGTGGCATGCAATTGCGGTTGGCCTTTGCCGTGGCCACGGCAGTCGCGCCGCGCATTCTCATTGTGGACGAGGCGTTGGCGGTTGGCGACGAGGCCTTCCAGCGCAAGTGTTTTGCGCGCATCGAAGCGATCCGCGACGACGGTGCCGCCATCCTTTTTGTCTCCCATTCGCCGCAGCAGATTCTCGAACTTTGCGATACGGTGATGCTGCTCGATAGTGGCGAAATGTTGATGCAGGATGAGCCGGCGCGTGTCGTGCCGGAGTATCAGCGACTTCTCTACGCCACTCCGGATGCGGCGTCGATACTGCGTCGCCGACTGCGCGAAGGGTCGGCCGCCACCGTTGCGGGCGACACGCGATCTGCCGCATCCGCGCTGTGGGCCGTAGATTCGGACATTACCGATACGCCATCGATCGCGACCCTCGACCCCGGTCTGCGCTCGTCCAGCGTGGTCGAGTATGCAACGCACGGAGCGCAAATTGTTTTGCCGCGTATCACCACGCCCGAGGGCCGGGAAGTCAATGTCCTGGTTCGTGGCGATCGATATGTGGTGACCTACCAGGTGCAGTTTGCATCGACCGCGCGACGCGTGCGCTTCGGAATGATGATCAAGACCACGACCGGCGTTGAATTGGGAGGCGCAACGTGTCCAGACGCAGGATTTTTGGATGGCGAATTTGCGGCCGGTAGCCGCGTCACGGTCAACTTCGAATTCACCTGCAATCTATTTCCCGGCATGTACTTTCTCAACACCGGCTTGATGGGCGAAGTGCAGGGCACCGATACGTATCTGCATCGACTGGTTGACGCGGCGGTTTTCCGGGTCGCGACCGACGCGTCGCGCAAGCGTTCGGGCTACGTCGATTTCGTGGTTCATGCGGCATTGGTCACGGGAGACGGCGATGCCGCCAACTGAATCGACATCCACCTTTCCTCGCCGAATCTATGTCGTGGCCGGCATGCACCGGGCGGGCACCAGCGTGGTCGCACGTGCACTGCAGGCGCTGGGCATCGATCTCGGGCCGCGTCTGATGTCGGCTGACATCCGGATGAATGCACGCGGATTCTTCGAGGATCTCGACCTCGTCCGGATCAACGACGCGTTGCTGGCGGCATGCAATGCTGACTGGAAAAACAGCGCACTGCTTGACGATGTCGACTGGCGTCGCGCTGAGTTCGACTGGCTGACCGCCGATGCCAGAACATTTCTTGTCTCACGGCTCGAGGCCTGTGGTGTGTTCGGTTGCAAGGACCCGCGGATTCCGCGACTGCTGCCGTTCTGGCAGGCGCAATGTGCCCGCGAACAAATAGTCGACCATTACGTGGTCGCGGTACGCCACCCGCTTTCCGTGATGGCGTCGCTGACGACGCGCGATGGCCTGGACGTACGCCGCAGTGGTTGGCTTTGGCTTACCCATCTCGTGTGCGCAATGCATTACACCGCCGGACGCCCGCGCGTCGTTGTCGATTACGACCGCATGCTGGCTGCGCCCAACGTCGAACTCGACCGGATGCGTGCCGCACTTGCGATCCCGCGCGCTGCCGATACGAATGGGGCCATCGACGCGTTCGTGGGTGACTTCCTTGCGCCAGAACTGCGCCATGCGGAACACACCGCCGCCGATCTTGCGACCAGCGGCCTGCCCGCGGCCGTGATCGACGCGTGGCAACTGGCGAATGGCGCCGCGCGTGATGAAATTGCGCCCGCCGAAGTGCAGGCGCGTTTTCACGCGCTGTTTCACGAGCTTTGCCGGGTGTCCCCGCTGTTGGGCTATGCGGGCCACGTCGAACGTCAGGCCGACGATGTTCCAAGGCTTCAGGGCGAACTGGCGTGGGCAACGTCCAGTCTCGACGAGGCGACCGCGTTTGCCGAAAGCATGCGTGTTCCGTTGGCAGAGGCCGTCACGTATGCCGACGACCTCGAATTGACGGTGCAACGCAAGGACGAGGACCTGCGCAAGATGCAGCAAGTGCTCGATCAGGTACGCGAGCGCGTTCTGGGGCGCATGGTGCTGCGCGAGATCCAGCGCAGACGATGACAAAAGGTGCGCGGCAGAACTGCGTGCCTGATGCAACTTGCACCGTTCGGGCTTGTCCTATCTGGCCGAAGCCCCCACCCGGAGTGATACAATTTGGCCCCTGATCGCGCACGAGTTCAATACTTATTTCACATCCCTTTGCCTGGAGCCGTGAACGCAACCGGTTGAATCGGTTTGATTTTCGCCTCCATTCGTCTGCGGCATCATCGCGCGGGCGACGCCGGCATCGGTCGATGGAATCAGACTTCGCCGCGCTTCGCGGCGGACTCCCCGACCGCCGCAACGCAAACGAACTGCACGGGCGTCGTACTGCCCCGTCGAAGGATTGATTCGCAATGGCCACTGACGTTCCGCTGCCCCCTCTCGAAGCCGCTCCCGTTGCGGCCATCGTCGCCCCGGTTGAAGAAGGCGCGCCGATCACCACCGAAAGCCACGGTTTCCGGTACACGATTGTCGGCAACACGTTGCTTGCGTCCGATGTCCTGATCGGCGCGGTCCAACGGGCCACGACGCCGCGCGAAGCCATCGACGGACTCAACGCGGAATACCAGCGCGTCGGCTTCTTTCTCACGGCTTTGCGCGGTGAAGTCAACGGGCAGGACGTCGCGTTGCGTGTGATTCACGGGCGCATCGCCGAAACTGATTTGGTACCGTCGTTGGCTCCGTTCTTTTCAGGCATCGAGGATCGTGCGGACATCACGCGCGCCACCGTCATCCGCAAATCGACACTGGCCGAAGGTTTCGCAGGCCGTCAAGGGATGCGACCCAAGATCAATTTTGCGGCCGGCAGCACGTTTGGCGGCAGCAAGATGACAGTAGGTGAGGAGCCCATCGAAGGGGCCAAGTCGTGGAACGCGGGCTTGGGTTTCGGCAATCTGGGCAGTCGATTTTCCAGCCGCTATCTGGCCTCCGCCTCTGCCGCGTTTCGTCCAGGCGATGGTGTCGAATTCACCGCCAACTACGCGCAGGGTATCCCCGGGCTGTCGCCCGATACCGCCGGTGCGTCGTACCGCAATGGAGGCTTCGGCGCATCGATCATCACGCCATGGGGCCTCTATGGCATGACGTACACCGGCACTACTTACCGGATCGGTGAGAGCGCGGCGCCGTTGTACCCGGAAGGGGACATCATGAACATCGGCATCACCGGCACGCAACTCGCCTTCGCCGATGAAAGCAGCCGCTGGGTCGTCACCCAGTCGTTCACGCACAACTCCAACGAAGTCACGGTGTTCGACGGAGCCTTCACGATTACTGACCAGCACTACGACGTATTGGCGCTCGGCACCAGCTTCAACAAGACATTTGCGCTTTTCGGCCTCAACGCATCAAGCAACGTCGGCGTCACGTTGCAAAAGGGCACGTCACCGCGCACGGGAACCTTTGTGCCGCAGGGCGACGGCGTCGCCGATCCGCGATTCGGCTTGGTGCAGGCAACGTTCAACTACTCGCAATCGCTGCCGGCGGGGTTTTCTGCCAGCTTCGCGTTGAGCGGCCAATGGGCCGACGCGACGGTGCCGCAAAACCAGCAATGGGTATTGGGCGGCTTCGGCAACCTGACGGCCTATGTGCCGGCCGTGCTGGTGGGCGACTCGGGGACGCTGCTGCGGATTGGCGCGTATTCGCCGCCGTGGTCAGCCTACGGCTTTACGTTTACCGGCAGTGCGTTTGTCGAGGGCGGCATCGTGCGTTCGCACTTCACGCCGTTTCTTACGCCGGTCACTCGGGGGTTGAGCGATGCCGGGTTGAGTGTTTCGGGCAATACCAGCTTCGGCACCAGCCTCACGCTGGCCTATGCATGGCCGCTGACGTCCCGAAACCTTGACGAAAAGGCGTTGGACAGTCTTTCCAAGGCAAATTTGTACTTTACGCTCAACCAATCATTTTAAGCCCAAGCCCAAACGTCGGGCTTTGGCGACACTTTTGATTGAATCGGGGCGAAATTCGGCACCCGTCCGGATAGCAATTTCCGCCCAGTCAGTCAGCACTGACGGGACGGGGGTTGTTGTATGAAAGCCACACCCATATTCCGCAAATCGCGGAACAGTGCCCAAAATTTGCGGCGGCCGCTCCCGCACGGCTAAAGTCCTCGCAAGGCTCTCCGAGATCAATCGTATCCATTTTCCCGGTCCGCCTGTAATGGCCTCGATGGTTGGAGCCACGTCGCTCCACCTCCACCACTTGAGGGTCGTCCACATGACGACTACCCACGGCGAAACGAATTTCGATCAGCGCATTCGACCAACATGCATGGGAGAACCAGAAAATGAATACTGCGGTCAACAATAATTTTTCGATCAAGCCTCTCGTCGCCGCCGTATCCGTGGCGATCTCGGCCGCTAGCGCGTTCGCCGCGCCCACGCCCAACCAGATGCCGGGTGCAGGCGTTGTTGTTGCTTGCAATCTGCCCGGTTGCACAACATACGGTGGGGTCACCGCGCCGATCACAGGTCTCGTTTCAGGCACCACGATCGGTGTGGCCGGTCAGGTCGTGATCCAGTGGGGTGGTACGGGCTCTCCGGTCGACGTGACCAACCCAGCCGGATTCAATATCGGGTCCAATGGCAAATTGACTTTCAGTGGTGGGTTGGCCAACAGCAGTGTTCTCAACATTGATGCGAGTGGCAATGCGTCACAGATTTTTGGTGCGCTTGAATCGTCCGCAGTTCCGTTTGGCTTCACACCTTCGATGTTCATCGCCAACGGCAACGGCATCGTGTTGGGCGCGGGTGGCCGCATCGCAGCGCCGTCCGGCATCGGCCTGATCGGTGCCAACCTTAACAACGCCACGGCAAAGAATGACTTCATTCTCAACAATTCGACTGGCGTGGCCTACCTTGACGTCACGGGCGGCCAATCGACGGTGACGGTCAACGGCGCCATCAACGGCAGCCTGACCTCCAACACCCCCGCGCAATACGTGCTGCTGGTCGGTGGTGACATCACCAACACTGGCAATATTTACAGCGTTTACACGAACGCGCTGGCAGGACTGCGCGCCGTGGCCACGACTGCCACGGTCAACGCGGTGGCGGGTACCACGGTCAACCGCTTGTTTGACGTTAATGCGGGAGCTTTGGTCGCGGGCTACGACGTTGGCACCAGTGCTGGCCAATTGGAAGTTGCCTCGGCCACCAGCAAGTTCGTCAATACCGGGTCGATTGCCGGCTACGAAATTCACGTTTGGGGTGTTGACGGTGTTCGCACCGGCACGGCGGGAAGCACGGATCCGCTGGTGGGCATGTACTCGGACTACTGGATCGACCTTTCGACGGTCAACGCGACCGCCAAGACCGAGGTCTACAACGTCATTTCCGGCTACACGACCAACAAGTCGCTGGGCTACTTCTATACCAACTACTGGACCGGCACCGACGGCGACGTAACGATCAACGCACTGACCCCCGGCACGCAGCCATCGAGTATTGCGACGATGTACGACACGCTCATCTACGGTCAAAACATCGCGATTAGCAGCACGATCAATCACAAGCTGGCGAGCGCTGGCGGCAACCAGTTGGACTTCAACACCGAGATTTACGCGTCCCAGTCGTTGACCACAACGGCGGACATCGGTGCCGGCTATTACGTCTATCTGGAAAATACCGGCAGCGGCCCGATGTCGATCGGCGGCAACGTGATTTCCGACACCAACAAAAACGGCAACGGCGGCATCGATATCTCCAGTACCGGCAAGAACGCACCGACGACGATCTCCGGCAACCTGACGTCTTACGGTTACGAAGTGTCTGTCGACGCCAACGGCCCGTTGACGATCTCCGGCAACATCAACGTACCCAACGACTATGCCTATATCTATAACTACGGCACGGCGTCGGGCAACACGACGACCATCAGCGGCAATGTCACCGCTTACTACGATGTCAGTGTCTATAACTACGGTGCGCTATCCAGCAACCTCAACATCACCGGCACGCTGACCGGTGGCGACAATGTATACGTCCGTTCGAACGGCAACCTGCAGTTGAGCAAGGTTGTGGCCGGCTACGAGACCGATATTGACGTCTATGGCCTGTCCAGCATGCTCAACGGCCCGGTGACGGCCGGCAGCTATCTGTACTACTACGCTCCTGCGGCTATGACCAAGGCCAAGCCGGCGGCAGTGCTGACGTCACCGTACGTGTCGATCGAGGCGCTCAACTTTGTCGGGGTCAACGCGTCGGGTGCCACGTATGCCAATGCCGGCGAAAAGCCCGCAGCGCAGATCGTGACCAACTCGCTCGACTTGTATATGTACGGCAGCTTCAACGCACCGATCGCGGGCAACACCAACTGGCTGACCAATCA
>JBDTTY010000062.1:0-9705 GCA_040007975.1 Betaproteobacteria bacterium
GGACGTTTGCCGCTGGCGGTGATTGCCCCGTCGGACGCCGAAATGGCGGCGCACCACGCTTACCTCGAGGCGCTCGAACGCGACAGCAAGGGCCGCTGTCTATGGTTGCATCTGGCAACCCCGGCCTGAACCGTCGTGCGGCGACTGACATCTGACCGTCATCCGCGCCTGCCAAAATCTTGGATTCTTCTGCCAAACTGATCATTCCGCTCCATGGTGCCGCCACCGACGGGGTGCCGGTCTCTCATGCTGTGACCATGTCCGCCGTCGCCCCCATCAATCGCGAACTTTCGCTGCTTGATTTCAACCGACGCGTGTTGGCCCTGGCGGGTGACCCCGACGTGCCATTGCTGGAACGGCTGCGCTTCCTGTGTATTGTCGGCAGCAATCTCGACGAATTTTTCGAGATTCGCGTCGCGGGTTTGAAAGAGCTGCTGCGCGCCAAGGCGGCGCCCCCCGGCATGACGCCGGTCGAAGCGCGCGAATTGTTTGTGCGCGTGGGCGAGGAAGCTCGATCGTTGATCGCGCAGCAGTATCAGGTGTTGAATCGGGACGTGCTGCCCGCACTCGAGCAGGAAGGGGTGCGCTTGCGCCGCCGCACCGAGTTCACCGCGGCGGAGCGCGAGTGGGTCGCGCATTTTTTTGCGCGTGAAGTGCGTCCATTGCTGACGCCGATCGGGCTCGATCCGGCGCATCCGTTTCCGCAGGTGGTCAACAAGAGTCTCAACTTCATCGTCGAGCTGTCCGGGCGTGACGCGTTTGGCCGCGACGCGGGGATCGCGATCGTGAAGGCCCCTCGCGTGCTGCAGCGGATCATCAAGCTGCCGCGCGAAGTCGCCGGCAACGAGCATGCGTTCGTGATGTTGTCATCGGTGATCCACGCGCATCTGCACGAATTGTTTCCTGGTCGGCAGGTCGTCGGCTATTCGCAGTTTCGCGTCACGCGCGATGCCGACCTGTGGATCGACGAGGAAGAAGTCAAGAACCTGCGACAGGCGTTGCAGGGCGAATTGCCGCAGCGACAATTCGGGTCGGCGGTGCGCCTCGAGGTGGTGGCCGAATGCCCGGAACCACTCGCGCGCTTCCTGCTCACCCAATTCAGTCTGACCGAGGCGGATCTCTATCGGTGTGACGGGCCGGTCAACATCGGTCGCCTGTCCTCATTGGTCGATCAGGTCGACATTGCCGACCTCAAGTACCCCCCGTTCGTGGCAGGATGGCCCAAGCGACTGCATGACGCACCCGACATTCTGACGGCGATCCGCGCCAACGACATTCTGTTGCATCATCCGTATCAATCGTTCGAGCCTGTCGTCGAATTCATTCGACGCGCCGCCGAAGACCCCGACGTCGTCTCGATCAAGCAAACGGTCTATCGCACCGGCGTCAACTCGGTGCTGATGGAGGCGCTGATCGAAGCCGCCCACCGTGGCAAGGAAGTCACTGTCGTGGTCGAACTGATGGCGCGCTTTGATGAAGAGGCCAATATCAATTGGGCGGAGCGACTGGAGCGGGCCGGGGCGCAGGTGGTCTATGGCGTGTTCGGGCTCAAGACGCACGCCAAACTGGCGTTGCTGTTGCGCCGTGAGCGCGTAGCGCGCGGCGCCACAAAGCTTGTGCCATACGCGCATCTTGGTACCGGCAACTATCATCCGCGTACCACGGCGTTGTACACGGATTTCGGCTTGTTGACGGCGGATCCGACAATCTGCGCCGACGTCAATGAAATCTTCATGCACATCACCAGTCTGGCGCGGGCCGGTCGCATGCGGCACCTGATGCTGGCGCCGTTCACGATGCATCGACGCGTCCTCGAGTTGATCCGCCGCGAGACGCGCAACGCCAAGAACGGCCAGCCGGCGCGGATCATCGCCAAGATGAACGCGTTGGTGGAAGAGGGTGTGATTCGTGCGCTGTATGCGGCGTCGCAGGCGGGCGTGAAAATCGATCTGATCGTCCGTGGTGCCTGTGCGCTGCGGCCAGGGGTGGCCGGACTGTCCGACAACATTCGTGTCCGGTCGATCCTTGGCAGGTTTCTCGAGCATCACCGGGTCTGGTATTTCGACAACGATGGCGCGCCGGACGTATGGTTGGCCTCCGCCGATTGGATGGGGCGCAACCTGTTCCGGCGCATCGAGGTCGCCTTTCCGGTGCGCGATCCCCAATTGCGAAAGCGCGTGATCGACGAGGGCTTGCGCATTTATCTGGCCGATAATCGCGATGCTTGGGAACTTGGACCTACCGGCGTGTGGTCCAAGGTGAAGCCGAGCCGCCGTGCGCGCTCGCGTTCGGCGCAAACCGAACTGCTCACGCAAATGCAAGCCCCTTACGAGGACGGTTGACCCCATCCATGGATCTCATTCTCTGGCGACACTGCGAAGCCGAACCCGGGGAACCGGATCTTGGCCGGCGGCTGACATCCAAAGGCTTGAAGCAGGCCGAACGGATGGCGGCGTGGCTGGACGCGCACCTGCCCGACACATGCCGCGTGCTGGTTTCGCCCGCAGATCGTGCGCAACAGTCGGCGCAGGCGCTGCAACGAAAATTTCGCACGATGCCCGAGTTGGCGCCGGGCGCCAGCGTAGCTGCCGTGCTGGCGGCGGCCAACTGGCCGGAATCGCGCGAACCTGTTTTGATCGTCGGCCATCAGCCCACCCTTGGGGCCGTCGCGTCGTTCCTGCTTTCCGGCGAGGAATCCTACTGGTCCGTACGCAAGGGCGCGGTGTGGTGGTTATCCAATCGCGCCAAGGAAGGTGGTGCTGCCGTCGTGTTGAAAGTGGTGCAGGCGCCTGATTTCATTTGACCGCGCGAGCGGTCAGCGCGCCGGACGCCAGGGACGCGACAATGCGGCCCATTCCGCACGCTCCTTTTCCAGCAGATGCGCGGTCAGCGGATGCGATTTCAGCCAGCGCGCGGGGACACCGAAACGGATGGGACGTCCCATCGTCAGCGCAATGCGCGGTGCATCGATGGCGCGGCGGGCGTGATGCAACAGCACGGCGAGCCGAAGTGCCAACAGCTGGGCGGCAAAATCCGCATCGGGCAACAGTTGCGCCGCCTTTGCCAGTCCACCGCGGCCACCCAATACCAACACGGCAAGCTGGCGCTGTTCCTGCGCCGAGAACCCGGGCATGTCCGCGTGTTCGAGGATGTAGGCGCCATGCTTGTGATAGCCGATGTGAGACACCGTGTTGCCGATTTCGTGCAGCATCGCTGCCCACTCGAGCCGCTGCGCGGCTTCCGGGGACGGCGCCCGGGCCGACCTGAGATACAGCGCGCGCGCCATAGTGGCGACCCTCAACGCGTGTGCACGATCGACGTGATAACGCTCCATGAAATTTTCGACGGTCGACGCGCGGCTGTCACGCTGCACGGTGCGGCCGAGCAAGTCATACAACACGCCCAGCCGCAAGGCGCCGCCCACCGGATTGATTCGTGGCACCGACAATTCGGCCATCGCCGCCGACATGATGGCGAAACCGCCGGCCAATACCGGTGCGCGTTCCGGCTTGATGCCCACGAGGCCCAAGCGCGTGACGTGGCCGGCACCGATCATTCGCTTGCGCAACCGCACGAGTCCATCGGGCGTGATGCCGCCGGACGACAGTCCGTTTTCCTCGAGGATGGCGGCCAAGGCCAGTGCGGTGCCCGATGACGCATACGCGTTCTGCCAATGTTCACGGCCGAACTCCCTGGCGATGGCCTCGATCTCCGCACGGGCGTGGGTTTCGGCGGCGGCAAAGGCGTCGGCGCGCAGCGCACCCGTCGGGAAAAAACGCTGGGACAGGCTGACGCATCCCAATTTGAGGGACTCCAGTCGCTCCGGCACGAATCCCCGGCCGATCACGAATTCGGTCGAACCACCGCCGATGTCGATGACCAGCCGCGGCTCCGGCGTTGGCGGCAGCACGTGGGAGACGCCGAGATAGATGAGGCGAGCTTCTTCATGACCCGCGATCACATCGATGGGAAAGCCCAACGCCGCCTCCGCTTGCGGCAGGAACGTGCCGGCGTTCCTGGCCACGCGAAACGTATTGGTCGCGACGGCGCGCACCGCCGACGGATGCAGTCCCGACAGCCGTTCAGAAAAGCGGGACAGGCAGGCCAATGCGGCGCGGCGCGCCGGCACGGTGAGGCGGCCGTTGGCATCCATCCCGGCGCCGAACCGGATCGTCTCGCGCCAGGTATCGAGGCGAAAGATCTGGTCGCCTTCCACGCGCCCTACTTCGAGACGAAAACTGTTCGAGCCGAGATCCACGACCGCTAGCGTGGCCGGGTCGGCAGACGACTTGGCTGCAGATGCAAACGGACGCGGCATGTATGGAGTGGGATCGATGATCGCGAGATGCGCGCGCGAAGACTAGCAGAATCCGCAAGCTGCGCGTCGCCGGCGACAGGGTCTGTTAACGGCGCGCCCATGCGCGGCCCCCGTTCCTGCTAGTCTCGCAGGGCTATGGCCATCGATTATCTGCAAAAAATCCTGACCGCGCGCGTCTATGACGTGGCGATCGAAACCGCGCTGGATCTCGCGCCGACGCTGTCGGCGCGGCTCGGCAATCGTGTGCTGTTAAAGCGCGAGGACCAGCAGCCGGTGTTCTCGTTCAAGTTGCGGGGCGCCTACAACAAGATGGCGCAACTGACGCCGGCGGAACGCGCCAAGGGCGTGATTGCGGCCTCGGCCGGCAATCATGCACAGGGCGTCGCGCTGGCGGCGCAGCGCCTTCTGTGCAAGGCCACCATCGTCATGCCGGTGACCACGCCGCATATCAAGATCGCGGCGGTGGAGGCGCGAGGTGCCGCCGTGGTCCTGCACGGCGACTCGTATTCGGATGCGTTTGTCCATGCGCAGGCACTGCAGCGCAAGTCGGGCGCCACCTTCGTGCACCCCTACGACGATCCGGATGTCATTGCCGGGCAGGGCACCGTTGGCGTCGAGATTCTGCGGCAGTGCCAAGGGCCGCTGGACGCGATCTTTGTGGCGGTGGGTGGCGGCGGCCTCATCAGCGGGATTGCCGCCTATGTGAAGCGGGTGCGCCCGGAGGTCAAGATCATCGGTGTCGAGCCCACGGATTCCGACGCCATGACGCGTTCGCTGGCGGCGGGTCGGCGGGTCACGTTACCGCACGTGGGTCTGTTTGCCGACGGGGTCGCGGTCAAGCAGGTCGGAAAGGAAACGTTCCGGCTGGCGCGTCAATATGTCGACGACATGATTCTTGTCGATACGGACGCCACCTGCGCCGCGATCAAGGATGTCTTTGCGGACACACGTTCCATTCTCGAACCTGCTGGCGCGCTATCCGTGGCCGGTGTCAAGGCCTGGTGCGAAAAACATCGCATGCGTGATCGAACCTATGTGGCCATCGCGTGTGGCGCGAACATGAATTTTGACCGGCTGCGCTTTGTGGCCGAGCGCGCGGAACTGGGCGAGCAGCGCGAGGCGATCTTTGCGGTTTCGATTCCGGAGCGCCCGGGCAGCTTCCGCGAATTCTGCGGGCTGATCGGCAATCGCAACATCACCGAGTTCAACTATCGCTTTGCGGACGCCAGGACCGCACATCTCTTTGTCGGCATCGAGGTGGCTGGCCCGCGCGCGACCGTGGAGCTGATGAGTTCATTTCGCAAGCACAAGATCGAGGCTTACGACCTGTCCGACAACGAGATGGCGAAGTTGCACGTGCGCCATCTGGTCGGCGGCCACGCACCCGCCGCCACGCACGAAATGTTGTATCGCTTCGAGTTTCCGGAGCGACCCGGCGCACTGTTGCGTTTTCTCGATAGCATGAGTCGCGGTTGGAACATCAGCCTGTTTCACTATCGCAATCACGGTGCGGACTACGGTCGCGTGCTGGTCGGCATGCAGGTGCCGCCGGCGGAGAAGGCGGACTTCCGCCGCTTTCTTGATCGTCTGGGATACACCTACGTGGACGAATCCGACAATCCCGCGTATAGGTTGTTTCTTGGGCGCTGAAGCGACTGCCCCAAGGTCTCGCGCCGCCGATCCCGCCCGCCAATCCGGGTCGCCAATCCGGGCCGCAACGCGGCAACCCCTGCCGCACTGCGGCACTACGCGGCGGTGAAATTTGCCGCGTTGTTGCGTTTTTCGTGTTTTTCACCGCCAGCGACGATTCCGGCAAGCTTTATGCTCTAGTCAGTTCGCTTGCCCCGTGGCAGACTTGAACACGACAAGTGCGGTCGCAACTTCAGCGCCCGCCACGTTGATCGATGGAAGGAAGGGACTAACTTGGCGGAGTCCACCCCGTTGCATGGCGTGAAGGTGATGGTGATCGACGATTCAAACACCATTCGCCGCAGCGCTGAAATCTTCCTGCTGCAGGCAGGCTGTTCGGTCATTCTGGCCGAGGATGGCTTTGACGCGCTTGCGAAGATCGCTGATCACCAGCCGGATCTCGTGTTTGTCGACATCATGATGCCGCGTCTCGACGGCTACCAGACCTGCGCTTTGATCAAGAAAAACTCGAAATTCCAGCGTATTCCTGTCGTGATGCTGTCCTCCAAGGATGGCTTGTTCGACCGTGCACGCGGAAGGATGGTGGGTTCGGACCAGTATCTGACCAAGCCATTTACCAAAGAGAGCCTTTTGAAGGCCGTTGCCGCTCACGTCAACCGGGCTGCTGCATGACGCATGGCAAGGCCGGCATAGCGCCGGTCCGGCGCGACGACGGCGGCACATGGTTGCCAGGCGCATGAGTTCGCAGGATTCGAGCGTGGGGCTCCTTGCCCGCGCGTTTGTTGGGGAACAGGAACAGGGCAGGAAAATGACCATCCGGAAAATACTGATCGTTGACGACTCGCCAACGGAGCGACATGTACTGAACGATCTGCTCACCAAGTCGGGATACGAAGTGGTTGCCAGTGACAATGGCGAGGACGCGATCCTCAAGGCCAAATCGCTGAAGCCGGACCTCATCCTGATGGACGTGGTGATGCCCGGATTGAACGGCTTTCAGGCCACGCGCGCGATCAGTCGCGACCCGGACACGCGCTCGATTCCGATCATCCTGTGCACGTCCAAGAGTCAGGAGACGGACAAAATCTGGGGCATGCGCCAAGGCGCGCGCGATTACATCGTGAAGCCCGTCAACCGCGACGAGCTGTTGGAGAAAATCGCCGCGATCGGCTGATCGCTGCGAATGTCATCATGGCCCGCGCTGCCAAACTCGATCTCCGCACGTTCCAACGGGAACTGGCGGCCCGACTTGCCACGAAGACGGCGGCGCAGGTCGAGTCGTCACGACTCGGCATGGCGTGCGGCGGAGAGCGCTGGTTGATTCGACTTTCGGATGCCGGTGAGGTCGTGACGGTGCCCGACATCGTGCCGGTGCCGCTCACGCGGCCCTGGTATCTCGGCGTGGCCAACATTCGCGGCAACTTGTACAGCGTGGTCGATTTCGCGCGCTTTCTCGCACGTGATGGGGCGTTGGCAGCCGGCGCGGCGCGTCTTGTGGTTTTTGGTCCGCGCGCGGGCGGCATGAATGCCGGCATCGTCGTGCAAAACGTGCTGGGCTTGCGCAATGTCGCCGAACTTGCGCCGACGGCGCCGCCGGAAGGTGCGCCCGCGTGGTACGCGCAGCGCTGGATGGACGGCGACGGCAACGCCTGGCAGGAAATCGATCTCGCAAAACTCGCCCAGGATCCCGCGTTCCTGCAGGTCGGGATTTAGGTCTGCAGTAACAGGGCAACGGAGAACAAACGCATGGCGCTGAAACTTTCCAATTTATTCGGTGGCGGCAAGACCAGGGCCGCCGACATCGAACTCGACATGCCGACCACCCAGGTCAAGATGGGGCAGGCGCAGTCGGGCTACGATCCGCTGGCGTCCGTGTCGATCATGGAGCAGCTGCGCACCGCCACTGCCAACATGGCAATGCCGAAAAAGCTGTGGATCATCGGCGACATGCCGGTCGTGAAGCAGTTCCAGACGCTCGGCGTGATGATGTTGATGTTCCTCGTGTTTGCGGCATTGATGGTGTTTCTCGATGGACGGCAGTCGACGCAAAATGCGGCGGCGTCAGCAACGGCCACGGAAATGCAGATGTTGTCGCAACGGCTGGCGCGAGGCGCCGCACTTGCGGCGCAAGGACAAACCAGCGCGTTCGCGTCCGTAAAGGACAGCCGTGAGCGCTTCAAGGCTGACCTGGACGCGTTGCTAACTGGTGGCACGGTTCGCGGCGTCAGCCTCGACGTGGCGCAGGACGAAGCCACGATGAAGGGCCTTGACACCATCAAGTCCCGTTGGGCGCGCGTTGATGCGGCTTCGGGACAGCTCATCGACAACGAAAAGAGCCTTACCGCGCTGGCCAAGGGCCTGGAGACGCTCAATGCCGGCAACAACTCGGTGCTCGAATTGGCGCAGCAGGTTGCGCAACAGATCGGGCAAGGGGGCGGCAATCTGCGTGAGCTTGACTATGCCAACCAGCTGGCTGTGTTGTCGCAGCGTATTGCCAAAAACGCCAACACGCTGGCCTCATCCGACGTCATCGAGCCCGACGTCGCGTTTTTGCTGGGCAAGGATACCGGCACGTTTCGCGACATCCTCACCGGCTTGCAAAAAGGCAGCGACGCGTTGCGCCTGGCACCGGTCAAATCCGAGGATGCACGCGCCACGTTGGCCGACCTGCAAAAGCGGTTTGCGACGTATGAAGGCAGCATCAACTCGATCCTGGCGAACATGAAAAACCTGCTTGCCGCCAAGACCGCGGCGCGCAGCATCAACGTCGAAGCCGAGCCGCTGCTGAACGAAACCACGGCCCTGACCCGTGAATACGATACGGGCGCGGCGCGTAAATGGACGGTTGGCGTGGCCATCTTCTTCGCGGTGCTGGCATTGTTGATGCTGGTGCTGCTGGGCAAGGTGTTCCTGGATGATGCACGCGTACGCGCGTTCGAGAGCGAAGGCGAAAACAAGCGCAACCAGGAGGCCATCCTTCGCCTGCTGAACGAGATGGGCAACCTCGCGGACGGCGATCTCACGGTGCAGGCGTCCGTGACGGAAGACGTGACCGGTGCCATCGCCGACTCCATCAACTTCACGATTGAAGAGCTGCGGACACTGGTGCGCGGCATCAACTCGGCGACGGATCAGGTGACCAAGGCCACGCAGGAAACACAGGCCATTTCCAATCGATTGTACGAGGCGTCGCAGCGGCAGAACCGCGAGATTCAGCTGGCGTCGGCGTCGGTGCTGTCGATGGCGCAGTCGATCAACGAAGTGTCACAAACCGCCAATCAGTCGGCCCGAGTCGCCCAGCAATCGCTGGCGGCCGCGGAAAAAGGCGGTGTCGTCGTGCAAAGCCAGATCGCGGGCATGAACGAAATTCGCACACAGATTCAAGACACATCGAAGCGGATCAAGCGCCTTGGCGAGTCGTCGATGGAGATCGGCGAAATCGTCGAATTGATTTCGGACATTACCGAACAAACCAACGTGCTGGCCCTGAACGCGGCCATTCAGGCGGCATCTGCCGGCGAAGCGGGCCGCGGTTTCACGGTGGTGGCCGAAGAAGTGCAGCGGCTGGCGGAACGTTCCGGCGAGGCGACCAAGCAGATCGAAGCGATCGTGAAGACGATTCAGGCGGACACCCAGGATGCGGTCGCGGCCATGGAAAAATCCACGGTCGGTGTGGTCGAAGGAACCAAGCTGTCCGATGCCGCAGGTCAGGCACTGACGGAAATC
This sequence comes from Betaproteobacteria bacterium, assembly GCA_040007975.1. Classification (GTDB taxonomy): domain Bacteria; phylum Pseudomonadota; class Gammaproteobacteria; order Burkholderiales; family Casimicrobiaceae; genus VBCG01. The sequence goes on from JBDTTY010000062.1 coordinate 9,695, forward strand.
CAGAAGGTGTC
>JBDTTY010000063.1:0-9649 GCA_040007975.1 Betaproteobacteria bacterium
ACGGTTAACATCGCAATGAGCGGCACCGGCACCGCGCCGCCAGTAGCCACATTGGGCGCCTCTCCGGTGTCGCTATCCTTCCCCACCACCACGGTGGGCAGCACCAGCAGCACGCAGAGCGTGACCATTTCCAACACGGGCACGGCGAGCGCCACCAGCTTCGGCATGGCCAACGGCGACGCCACGCACTTCCCCGTCAGCGGCAACACGTGCGGCAGTTCGCTGGCCGCCGGCGCGTCGTGCTCGCTCAATGTCGCGTACGCGGCCAATGCGGCGGGCACCAACAACACGGCGCTGACGTTCAGCTACGCGGGCGGCACCAACGTCACCGTGCAGTTGGCGGGCAGCGGCGTTGCCGCACCCACCGCCAATCTCGCCACGGCGCCGTCGAGCGGATCCTTCGGCAATGTCACCGTGGGGCAGACCAGCACCGCGCTGGCCGTGACGCTGACCAACAGCGGCGGCGCAGCGGCGGGCGGACTGTCGTTCAACAACAGCAACGCGACCAAATTTGCGGTCAGCGGCAACAGTTGCGGCAGCGCGCTCAATGCGGGCGCGTCGTGCGCGTTCAGCATCGCGTATGCGCCCACCGCGGCGGGGGCCGACAGCGCCACGCTGACGATCAGCGCGTCGGGTGGCGCCACCGTCGTGATGTCGCTGTCGGGCACGGGCACCGTTGCGGCGCCACAGGCGGGACAGTTGTCATTGCCCGCCGCAATCACGATGGCGGATCAGCAGGTGGGCACGACCAGTGCCGCGCGTTCGGTCACGATCTCCAATCTCGGGCCGGGAGCCGTCAACGTGTTGAGCGTGGTCAGCAACAACGGTGCGGAGTTTGCAATCGGCGCCAATGGTTGCGGCACGGTGCAGGCCAACACCGCGTGCGCGTTCGACCTGACGTTCAAGCCGTCGGCGGCGGGCGCGCGCGCCGCGTCGATCACGATCACCAGCAACGGCACCAACAGTCCGCAGATCCTGGCCGTCAGCGGCACGGGCACCGCGGGCGCACCGCCGCCGCCGCCGGTGGCGCAGACGGTGGACGTGATCGAATATTTCCACGCCGGGTTTGGCCACTACTTCATCACGTATCTGGCCGACGAGATCACCAAGCTCGACAACGGCACGTTTGCCGGCTGGGCGCGTACCGGCAAGCAGTTCAAGGCGTGGACCCAGCCCACGGCGGATCTGTCACCGGTGTGCCGCTTCTTCACCACCGCGTTTGCGCCGAAGAGCTCGCACTTCTACACGCCTTTTGCCCCCGAGTGCTCGGTGGTCAAGTCCAACAGCGTGTGGTCGTTTGAAGGTCTCGTGTTCTATACGATGCAGGCCAGCGTGACCGGCGTGTGCCCGGCCAACACCGTGCCGGTCTATCGGATGTACAACAACGGCCAGAGCGGCGCGCCCAACCATCGGTACACCACCGAAATGAATGTGCGCGCGCAGATGCTGGCGCAGGGATGGATTCCGGAGGGCGCGGGAACAATCGGCGTGATCATGTGTTCACCTCCGTAGGCGAGGCTTCAGCCTCGCAGGGACATGATCTTGTGGCGTGGGTCGCACGAGGCTGAAGCCTCGTCTACGGAAGCAAATCAGGACAGCGTGCCGCAGTGGGTGGTCCTGGAACGAAGCCTGCCGGCTTCGTTCCATTTTTGTCCTGCAAGCCGTGGCAAGCGTCTGTAGCCGAGGCTTCAGCCTCGCAGGGGCATCACCGTACCGTAGCCGAGGCTTCAGCCTCGCGGGGGCATCGCCTTGTTGCGGTGGTCGCACGAGGCTGAAGCCTCGTCTACGGCTTGGATTGGAAGTGCGATAAATATGCCATTGGCATAATTGAGGCTATACTGCTCCTGCCATGCCCGGCATCCTTCGGCGCATGGTGGCATCGCCGCCAGGAGACTTCGCCATGAAACGCACTTCCAACCTGTTGATCGCGCTGCTGACGCCATTGGTGTTCGTGTGGTCCGTTGCCGCCGATGCGGCCAGTTGCACCAACGGCAAGACGCTGTTTACCAAGACCACCGCCAACCAGACGATGGCGTGTGCCGACAGCCTGTGCCACAAGTCCACCGTGTCGGCCAACAACATCGGCCGCGGCGCGCAAAACCCCGGCGTGATCGACAGCGCGCTAAGCAACATCGAGGAAATGGCCGACGTCCGCAAGAATCTCAACCTGTCGGCGTCGGATATCGACGATCTTGCGCTGTGGATTTTTTTCGGCAACGCGGGGCAGCCGTGCCCCACCGGCACGACGCCGCCACCGGCTGCGGCCACCGTGGATGTGGTCGAGTATTTTCACGCCGCGTTTGGACATTACTTCATCACGTATCTCACCGACGAAATCGCCAAGCTCGACAACGGCACGTTTGTGGGCTGGGCGCGCACCGGCAAGCAGTTCAAGGCGTGGACGGCGGCCGGGACGGACCTGTCACCCGTGTGCCGCTTTTTCACCACCGCATTTGCGCCAAAGAGCTCCCACTTCTACACGCCGTTCGCACCCGAGTGCTCGGTGGTCAAGGCCAACGCGGTGTGGAGTTATGAGGGCGAGGTGTTTTTCACCCAACAGGCCAGCGTGACCGGCGTATGCCCGCCCAACACGTTGCCGGTTTACCGGATGTACAACAACGGGCAGAGCGGCGCGCCCAATCATCGGTACACCACCGACTTCAACGTGCGCGCGCAGATGCTGGCGCAAGGCTGGATCCCCGAAGGGGCCGGCACGATCGGCGTGATCATGTGTTCGCCGCCGTAAGGCGTCCGTAGGCGAGGCTTCGGCCTCGCGGCATATCGCCATTCCGTAGGCGAGGCTTCAGCCTCGCGGTACTGCACGAGGCTGAAGCCTCGTCTACGGCCTCCTGAGTGTCGTGTCTGACCCTAGACTTTTTTCCTTGCTACCATTGCGGCGGCATGGAACTCGACACCTTTCATATCGTGGCCTACGCGGCAGCGGGCATCGCCGGCCTGCTGGTATGCGTGAGTTTTTTCATGAAGACGATCATCCCGCTGCGGTTGGTGGCTATCGCCAGCAACGCGGGCTTCATCGTCTTCGGCATCCTGACGCGCTCGTGGCCCGTGTTGCTGCTGCATTGCGCGCTGCTGCCGATCAACTTGTACCGCGCGATCGAGATGATCCGGCTTACGCGACGCGTGAAGTCGGCGGCGTCCTATGGCGATCCGTCCGACGTGTGGCTGCGGCCCTACATGAAGACCAAGCGCTTCGCCAAGGGCGACGTGCTGTTTCGAAAAGGTGATCCGGCCAAGCTCATCTATTACCTCGCCGAAGGCCGCATCGAATTCGTCGAGTTGGGCGAGACGCTGGAACCCGGCCACATCTTTGGCGAGATCGCGTTTTTCACGCCCGCGCGGCAGCGCCTGCTGACCGCGCGTTGCCTCGAAAAATGCACGGTGCTGAGCGTGGGCGAGGAAACGCTGCAGCAACTTTATTATCAAAATCCCGAGTTCGGGTTTTATCTCGTCAAGCTGGTGGCCGAGCGCCTGGCCAGCAATGTCGAACGGCTGGAGGCGCAATTGGGGAGGCCGGTGGGCGTGGCGGGCGACGCCAGCATCGACGGTGCCAGGCCCTAAACGACGACGTTGAGTTTGACCGCACAGCGCGGCGCCCTGCGTTTGTAGGCGAGGCTTCAGCCTCGCGCGGCGCCCTTCGAGGCTGAAGCCTCGGCTACGGTGTATCTCGGGATACGTCTACCAATCGCTGGTCCCAAAACGAATACTGCGACAGTCGCAACGCGATTTGTGCGCGGAGCGGATTGGCAATCACGTAGCGGGCCACCGCCGGAATACTTTCCTCGCGTCGCAACGCATGATCGTGAAATCCCTGTTGCCACACGCGCGCTCTTGACTCGCGGTGTCGATTAATTGTGTACGCAGTGCGTCCTTTCAGTCGCTGCATCAATTGCGCCAATTTCATGTCGCCAAGAACAATTAGTGCGTGCAAGTGGTCCGGCATGATCACCCATGCGACCATCCCGCAGCGGCACTCGTGGTCGAGCGCATGAAGTTCGCGGGCAACGATGGCAGCCAGTTGAAAGTCTCGAAACAGCGGGACGCGCTGCGCCGTGACCGCAGTGACAATGTAGTGGTAGCCAATCGCGGAGTGTCGACCGCTGAGTGCGTCGCGATAGGACATATAAGCATCCCGTTCAAGGCGGAATGCCATGTTGATCAATGCCATCGCTGAAACGATATCCGTCGTATGGTTGAGGCAGGCATCGCGTAGACGAGGCTGCAGCCTCGCGCGGCACCTCCCTTTGTAGACGAGGCTTTAGCCTTGTCTGGCATCGCGCGAGGCTAAAGCCTCGCCTACGGTGCTTGTGGGGCATCGCGCGAGGCTAAAGCCTCGCCTACGGTAGCGCTAAATTATTGACGACGCTTCCATCCGACCCCACGCCCAACCACCGCACACCCTGCGCCTCCAAAAATGCGGGCGCATCGGCTTGCAACAGCATCGCGATCGTCGCGTAGCTGCCGGCCAGCACGCATAACGGCGCGACCACGCTCACCGATTGCCAGTGCGTGACCGGCATGCCCGTGGTGGCATCGAGAATGTGGCAATAGCGCTGGCCGTCGATCTCGACAAAGCGTTCGTAATCACCGCTGGTGGCCAGTGCGCCATCATCGATCGCGATGCCGGCGATGGCGGCACCCTGCGCACGCGGATGCGCGACACCCACGCGCCACGGCATGCCGTCGGCCTGTGCGCCGATGGCGCGCACGTCGCCACCCAGATTGACGAGCGCGTGACGGATGCCATGCTCCTGCAGGATAGTCGCCGCGCGATCGGCGGCGTATTCCTTGCCGATACCGCCGAAGTCGATTTCCATTCCGACACGCGGCAGCCGGATCGTGTGCGCATCCCATTCGACCGCGGGCCAATCGATCAGCTTTCGCACGCGTGCGAGGTCGTGCGCAGCGGGAAGCGTTGGCGTGGCAGCGCGAAAATTCCACACCTGCCGCAATACACCGGACGTGAGATCGAAGCGGCCGGCGCTCATCGCGTGGCACGCGTCGGCGTAGCGTAGCAAGGCCGCAGTTTCGTCATCGATGGCCACCGCTACACCGCCGGCGTGGCCATTGATGCGGGACGTGAGACTGTCGTCGCGATAACGCGTGTATTTGTGTTCGATGCGCAGAACGTCGGCGATGGCGGCATCGGCCGCACGTTGTGCATCGTGCGCGTTGGCGCCGGCGATCTGGATCTCGTGCTCCGAGGCCATCGCCCGAAACGTGGCGCGGATGAGAGACATGCCGAGCATTGTAGGCGAGGCTTCAGCCTCGCGGGACAGGCGACGCGGTCAATTGCGCGAGGCTGAAGCCTCGCCTACTGCACGTCAGAACGTCTTCAGCAAATCGACCTGCAACCACCGCGCGGAAAAGGTCTGGATGCCGGGACTGCCATCACCGCCCAGACGCCAGCTGGGGTTCTGCTGGTAGTAGTCGGCGCGCAACGCAATGGTCCAGCCGTCACCGAGCAGCTTGGCAACCGTGATCCCGCCGGTGAACGCGCCGAAGGCGGCGAGTCGCGTGTCGGCGCTGTAGTTTTCGCCGTCGACATAGCCTTTGGGCCACGGCGGGTTTTTGTAGAACTTGGCCGCACTTTGCGTGTAGTAGCGCAGCGCGGGCGTGACCGTCCACGCATACGGCAACGACTGCACCCACGACACCTCGAGCATGTTGGACGTGCTGCCGAACGAATCGTAGAGCAGCCGATACGCGAGCTTCAGCGTCCCGTCGGGGTCGGGGAAATACTGGTTGTAGCGCGTGAGCCACGCGGTGATGTCGCGCGTGGATGGTCGCGTGTCAAGCGACTTGTATGGGTCGTTGTAGTAGCCGTGACCGGTCGAATAGGTGAGATTGGACTGGATGATCGCGTTCTTGTTGAGAATCTGCGTGACGCCCACCAGAAAGTCGACCGTGTTGCGGCCTTCGTTGTACGCGATGCCGTTATCCGAATTGATGCGATCGCTGGTGCCGGCGACGCCCAGCGTCCACGTGCGATTGCGATCGTCGCTGAACAATTGCACCTGCGCGCCTGCGGCGCGCGACAGAAAATCCTGCTCGGAGGACACGGCGCCATCGACGCTGATCGCGTAGCTGCCCATATACTTGGTGAGCTTCAACGTGCCGGCCGTGCGGTAGTCGCCGATGGTGGCCTGCGACAGCGTGTTGAAAAATTTGGGCGACGCGCCCGAAATTGCGTCGTAGACGATCGAGCCCTCGGCCACCCATGTATCCGACAGCGGCACCAGTGCGTAGATGCTGGGCGCCTGGACGCTCATCCGGTTCTTGCCCGGTTGCCAGTCGCGATAGTTGAGATATTGCAATTGCAACAGCCCCTGGTCGGGCGCCGCCTGCGCCAACACGGTGGCGGGCAGAATGCCCGGCAACGCGAGGGCCGCGGCCAGCAGCGGCGACGCAACGCGCAACTTCCTGTCAGTTGCAGCCACAACCGCCCCCGCCTACGCCGTAGCCGCCGGTGGCCGCTTCCTTGCTGGTGTAGATGTGTTGCTGCGACTTGGCGTCGAGACGGTCGTAGTCGAATTGCATCGACGGCTTGGCCAGTTCGCCGCGCTCCCATGGCTTGGGCGGATCGAAACTCGCGCATCCGGCCATCGCCAGCGCAATCATTGCAACGATCAGACCACGCATTCCGGACGTCCCTTCAATTCTTGACGGCGGCCAGCAGCGCTTTGACGCGCTCTTCGAGCGGACCACGCGCGTCGTCGACAAAGCCGCGTTCGACGTAGCTTACGTTGCCGCGCGCATCGATCAAATACGAGCTTGGCATGCCCAACACGCCAAAGGCTGCGGGCACGCTTCCCGCTTCATCGTACACAACCGGAAAATTGGCGGGGATCAGCGTCAGGAATTTTTCGGCGTCGATGCGTTTCTTGTCGACATTGATGGCCACGACGGTGAAACCTTTCGCACCGTATTTCTGCTGCATCTCGTTCATCCACGGAAACGAGCGGCGGCACGGTCCGCACCAAGAGGCCCAGAAGTCGACGTAGACGACCTTGCCGCGCAGCTTGTCCAGCGCCACCGGCTCGCCCTTGGCCGTGGGCAACGAAAAATTGGGGGCGGCAGCGCCCGCCTCGACCGCGTGGGCGGATGCGGTGGCAAAAACCAGCGGGAGGGCGGTCGCGAAGGTCGCGAGCCAACGGGTGAGGTTTTTCATGACATTGGCATTATGCCCTAGTGCATCGCAGCGTGGAATGGGGCGGTGTGCGAAGGGCGAACAAGCGTGGGGCTGTTTGATTCCCCCGACCGAAACGGTAGACGAGCCAGACGTGTAGGCGAGGTGGTCCCCCGAGGCTGAAGCCTCGCCTACCGAATGCGCGGTCCCGCGAGGCTTCAGCCTCGCTTACCGGACGCGCGGTGGTCCCGCGAGGGTGATGCCTTGCCTACGGGAGGGCGGCCGCGCCCGCGGGTTACAGGGCGTTGAGCTTCGCGACCAGCGCGGCAATCTTGTCGGGGCTGTCGCTTTTGCGAATGCGGTCAACGATCTGTTTCGACGCCGCAACCTCCGAAGTGAGCACTCGCTGTTTTACCGAGAGAAGGTGGGCGGGGTGCATCGAGAAATTGCGCAAGCCCAACCCGAGCAACAGTCGCGTCAGTTTCACCTCGCCGGCCATTTCGCCACACACGGCAATGGGCACGTTGGCCTTGTTGGCGGTGGCGATGGCCATCGCCAGCAAGCGGATCACGGCCGGGTGCAATGGGTCGTACAGGTGCGCGACGGCCTCGTCGGCGCGGTCGACCGCCAGCGTGTACTGGATCAAGTCGTTGGTGCCGATCGACAGAAAATCGAGCTTGGCGGTAAACGCATCCATCGCGATCACGGCGGCGGGGATCTCGATCATTCCGCCCACTTCGATCTCGTTGTTGAAGGGCACGCTTTGCTCGCGCAGACTTTCCTTGGCGAGTTCGATCATGACCAGCGTCTGGTCGATCTCCGACGACGATGCCAGCATCGGCACCAGAATGCGGATGTGGCCGTAGTGCGAGGCGCGCAGAATCGCACGCAACTGTGTGTTGAAAAGGCGCGGCTCGGCCAGGCAAAAGCGCACAGCACGCAGGCCCAGCGCGGGATTGGGCGCGACACGCGCGAGACCGTCGAGGCCCTCCTTGTGCTTGTCGGCGCCAAGGTCGAAGGTGCGGATCGTGACCGGATGGCCTTCCATCCCCTGCGCCACCGCGCGGTAGGACTCGAACTGCTCGTCCTCGGTGGGCAGGCCCTCGCGATTGAGAAACAGGAATTCCGAACGGAAGAGGCCCACCCCGGTGGCGCCGTTTTCCATTGTCTGTTTAAGATCGTCCGGCAATTCGATGTTGGCATGCAGCTCGACGTGGTGGCCATCGATGGTCTCGGCGGGCTTTAACCGCAGCCGCTTCAGCTTTTGCCGCTCGAGGTCGAGCTGGCTTTGCTTCAGCCGATATTCCGCCAGCACGGAGCGATCGGGATTGACCACGACCACGCCAGCGTGACCGTCGACGATCAGCATTTCGCTGTCGCGGATCAATGCGCGCGCGTTGTGTGTGGCCACGACCGCGGGCACGTTGAGACTGCGCGCGACGATCGCGGTGTGCGACGTGGCGCCCCCGACGTCGGTAAGGAACGCGCCGTAATGATGATTCTTGAACTGGATTACGTCGGCCGGCGAGAGATCGTGCGCGACGAGAATGGTCTGCTCTTCCGCCACCGCCGCGGGCAATGTGCCGGGCTTGCCCAGCAACCGCTTCAACACGCGCTCGCCCACCTGCACGATGTCGGACTTGCGCTCGCGCAGGTACGCATCTTCGATTTGTTCGAACTGTTCGACCAGCACCGAGAGCTGTTGAGTAAGCGCCCACTCGGCGTTGCAGCGTTGCTCCAGAATAATTTTTTTCGGAACCTCGGACAGCGTCGGATCGTTGAGAATCATCCAGTGCACGTCGAGGAACGCCCCGAATTCGCCGGGCACGTCGCCGCTGGTCATCGCCTGGTGCAGGGCTTCGAGTTCTTTTTGCACCTCCTTGACCGCGATGCTGAAGCGCGCGATTTCGGCGTCGACCTTGGTGGCCGGAATCGTGTAGTGCGAGACCTCGAGTGTGGCGTGCGAGACAAGTTGCGCGCGGCCGATGGCGATGCCACCCGACACGCCGACGCCATGCAAGGCAAAGCTGACCATCATGACGCGCGCACCTTGGCGCGGCGCGGCACTACGAGCGTTCGCCGAAGCCGTCGTGGAAAAGTGCGGCAATTTCCTTGATCGCTTCCACTTCGTCCGGACCATCCACTTCGAGACGAACCACAGCGCCCACCGATGCGGTAAGCAACATCACGGCGACGATATTGCGCGCGCTGGCGCGCTTGCCTTTGACCACCAACGACACGTTGGAGCGAAAGCGCGAGGCGATTTTGACGATGCGGGCGCACGCTCGGGCGTGCAGTCCGAGTCGATTGATAATGGCAACATTGTGAGTTTGCATGAAGCACCGCCGCGGAAGAATGGTCGAGGAATCCGTGACTCGATTGAATCCGGGACTTCCCATTGGTCGCCAATTTTTGCCGTTGGTTCCGCACGCGTTCCAATCTCCTTTGATGACAGGATGTTACCGGAAGCGCATGCGTCCTCCATCAGGAGGTCCTACTGAC
>JBDTTY010000064.1:0-9587 GCA_040007975.1 Betaproteobacteria bacterium
GCTTCGAAGCGAAATCGGCGGCGGGCGCAGAGCTGGGGAAGAAGACGTGGGCGCACGCGCTGGGGCACGAGAGCGCACTGACATTTCTGCTCGACTATCTGGCAACGGAGGTGTTGCGCGCCCACCCGCTGCGTGCCATCGGTCATCGTGTCGTCCACGGGGGCATGCATTTCACGCGGCCCGTGGTGATGGATGCCACGACGCTCGCACAACTGGAACAACTGATTCCGCTGGCGCCGCTGCATCAGCCGCACAATCTGGCGCCGATCGCCGCGTTGCTGACGCGATGGCCGCAGTTGCCGCAGGTCGCCTGCTTTGACACGGCCTTTCATCGCACGCAATCCGTACTCGAGCGGACGTATGCGCTGCCCCCCGAATTTACGGCGCGCGGCATCCAGCGCTATGGCTTTCACGGGCTGTCGTACGAATACATCGCCAGCGTCCTGCCGCAGGTCGACCCGATCGCGGCGCGCGGGCGCACGGTGGTTGCCCATCTGGGCAACGGCGCGTCGATGTGCGCGCTGGCGCAAGGACGCAGCGTGGCCTCGACGATGGGCTTTTCCACAGTGGAGGGCCTGATGATGGGCACGCGCAGTGGTTCGCTCGACCCCGGCATCCTGCTGTATCTGATGGATGAAATGCAGATGGATGCCCGCGCGATTGAAAAGTTGATTTATCAGCAGTCGGGATTGCTGGGCGTGTCGGGATTGTCGAGCGACATGCGTACGCTACGGGCCAGCGAGGACCCTCGGGCGCAATTCGCGATCGAACTATTCTGCTATCGCATCAACCGCGAGTTGGGCACCTTGGCGGCCGCGCTGGGCGGGCTCGATGCGCTGGTGTTCACCGGCGGCATTGGCGAGCATGCGGCGCCTATCCGCGCGCAGGTGCTACGCGCGGCGGCATGGCTCGGTCTCGATCTGGATGACGGCGCCAATGCGCGCCACGATACACGGATCACCCACGCCGGTCCGGTGTCAGCGTGGGTGATTCCTACCGACGAGGAAATGATGATCGTGCAGCACGTCAACGCACTGATCGACAGGAGACAAGCGTGAGCGATATGCGAATCGAAAAGGATGCCTTGGGCGAAGTGCCGGTGCCGGGACACCGACTGTGGGGCGCCCAGACCCAGCGGTCCATCGACAATTTTCCGATCGGCGTCGCGCGCTTTGCATTCGGGCGGCCTGTAGTGCGTGCATTCGGAATCGTCAAGCAGGCGGCCGCGCGAACGAACGCGGCGTTGGGTGTCCTTGCCGCAGACAAGGCGGCATTGATCGAGCGCGCAGCGCAGGAAGTGATCGACGGCAAGTGGGATGGTGAATTTCCGCTGGTCGTGTTTCAGACCGGGTCGGGCACGCAGTCGAACATGAATGCAAATGAGGTGATCGCCAATCGCTCGATCCAGCTCGCCGGTGGCGTGGTGGGGTCGAAGCGACCGATCAATCCCAACGATGATGTCAATCGCAGTCAGTCGTCCAACGATGCGTTTCCGGCGGTGATGCATATCGCGACGGTCGAGCAGTTGGACGGTGCGCTGCTACCGGCGATCGCGGCGCTGCGCGCTACGCTTAATGCCAAGGCGCTCGCGTTTGCGGATGTCGTGATGCTGGGGCGCACGCATCTGCAGGATGCGACGCCGGTCACGCTGGGCCAGGTGCTGTCGGGCTATGTCGCGCAACTGGACGATGCGGCGGGATTTCTGCAGTCCGCGCGCGCCGCGCTGTATCCGCTGGCCCTGGGCGGCACCGCCGTCGGAACGGGCATCAATGCACCCGCGGCCTTCGGCGCGCTCGTGGCGCAGAACATTGCCGCGATTACCGGCAAACCCTTCGTCACGGCACCCAACAAATTCGCGGCGCTGTCGGCGCATGACGCGATGGTCAATGTCAGCGGGGCACTGCGCACGCTGGCCGGCATTGCGATGAAAATTGCCAACGACACGCGGCTCTATGCCAGCGGTCCGCGGGCGGGCTTTGGCGAAATCACAATTCCCGACAACGAGCCGGGATCGTCGATCATGCCGGGCAAGATCAATCCCACGCAAAGTGAAGCGCTGACGATGGTGGCCGTGCAAGTGTTCGGCAACGATACATCGGTAGCGTTTGCGGGCACCCAGGGGCATTTCCAGCTCAATGTGTTCAAGCCGATCATGTTGCACAACGTGCTGGAGTCGATCGAGTTGCTGGCCGATGGCTTGCGTTCGTTTGACGAGCGCTGCGCGCGGGGCATCGAACCCAATCGCGAGCGCATCAAGGAGCATCTGGACGAATCGTTGATGCTGGTGACGGCGCTCAATCCGCACATCGGCTACGAAAATTCAGCGAAGATCGCGCTGGCTGCGCACCGCGAAGGGACGAGCCTGCGCGAATCGGCGTTGAAATTGGGGTTGGTCAGTGCGGAGGACTTTGATCGGTGGATCGATCCGGTGCGGATGACGCAGCCGGATTGAACCGTGTTGCAGCAGATCCCTGTAGGCGAGGCTTCAGCCTCGCTTGTTCGATGTATCAAACCTGCGAGGCTGAAGCCTCGCCTACGGGTGCTGCGACGAACCGAGGCGACTCCGAGGTGGTCCAAGCGGCGCGCCCCAGTGGAAGGAAAGTGATGCGCTTCTCGTCATGGCTTGCGTTCGCAGCCGCAGTCGGTCTTTGTGGGGTCACTTCGGCGCAGGCGCCCCGCTCGCCCACGCCCGCCGTCATCGACGCACCCCTGCGGGTGATCGAAGTCGCGAAGGACCTCGATCATCCTTGGGGACTCGCGTTTCTGCCGGATGGCCGGATGCTGGTGACCGAGCGCGTCGGCAAGCTGCAACTCTTCGATCGCAACGGCAAGAACCCGCGCAACATCGGCGGCCTGCCAAAAATCCAGACCGGCGGCCAGGCAGGGTTGCTGGGTATTGCACTATCGCCCAACTTCGCGCAGGACAGGCTAGTCTATTTCAGTTTCGCCGAAGCCGGTGACGGTGGCGCGGGCACGGCGGTGGCACGTGGTCGCCTGGGCGAAGCCGCGCTTGAAAACGTGCAGGTGATCTGGCGCCAGACGCCCAAGGTGAGCGGCAACAACCATTGGGGTTCGCGCCTGGTGTTTGCGCGCGACGGGACCTTATTCATCACCACCGGCGAACGCTACAGCCAACGTGATCGCGCGCAGGATCTGACTTCGACGCTGGGCAAGGTCGTGCGCGTCAATGCGGATGGCAGCATCCCGGCGGACAATCCATTCGTGCGGCGCGGCGGCGCGCTTCCTGACATCTGGTCCTATGGTCATCGCAATCTGCAAGGCGCCGCGCTGCACCCCACCACCGGACACCTGTGGACGATTGAACATGGCCCGCGGGGTGGCGATGAAGTCAACATTCCGCAAGCAGGCAAGAATTATGGTTGGCCGGTGATCACCTACGGCATCGATTACTCGGGCGCAAAAATTGGCGAAGGCACCGCCAAGGCCGGCATGGAACAGCCGATGTACTACTGGGATCCGGTGATCGCGCCCTCCGGCGCGACGTTCTACACTGGCAATGCGTTCCCCGCGTGGAAGGGCAGCCTGTTCATCGGGTCGTTGACGCCCGGGGCATTGGTGCGGTTGCAGCTGGATGGCGCGCGCGTGGTCAACGAGGAGCGCTATTTAGGCGACATCGGTCGCGTGCGCGATGTGGTGCAGGGGCCGGACGGCTTCCTGTATCTGCTGACGGATGAAAGCAACGGACGGCTGTTGCGCGTCGAGCCAAAAACCTAGCCACCGTCGTATGTAGGGTCACGTATGTGGGGTCAGACACGAGACTACCGACACGAGACTGCCGTAGGCGAGGCTTCAGCCTCGCGGGATGCGTAGAGCGAGGCTGAAGCCTCGCCTACTTGCGTTTTGACGGGCGGCTTCCCGAGACGAACGGCATCGACAATCTCCCGGAAGCTGGGATCAGGTCAGCGAAATCTTGAGCCGGGCCGCGACCTGGTCGGCTTCGGCGCGCTTTCGCGCAGCATCCTCGGTGCGACCCAACCGGTCGAATGCGTCCGCCCATGCGCGAAAGGTCGCGACGTCATCAGCGTCGATGCGCGCCGCCGCCTCGAATTTCGGTAGCGCCGCGGCGGGCTGTCCGGAGGCCGTGAGCGCGAGACCCCAGCCTGTGTACGCACCGGCGCGCTGCGGATTCGATTCCACGGCGGCCCGGTATTGAGCGATGGCTTCTCGTGTCCGGCCGAGTGCCACGAGCGAATTGCCCCAGTCCTCGTTGACGCTGCCCAGCGGAAACGGTCCTGCAAGCAGGCCCGGATAGGCGGCAATTGCATCAGCGTGCCGATCCAAGGCGGCCGCGGCGACGGCGCGACGATAGACGTGCCACGGATTGCCTGGCGCCGACGTCGCGCGCGCATCGGCGATCCGAAAGGCCTCGTCCGGTCGACCGAGTTTGATCAGCGCGTCGACCTCGATGCCGCCATAGATGGAGTCGAAGTCGAACTTGCGATCGATCGCGCGTCCGCGCTCGTACGTGCGCAGCGACTCCGCCGGCCGGTGTTTAAGGTTCAACGCCCACGCGAGCAACGCGTACCCGCGTGGATCGCGGGGGTCCGCAGCGACGGCACGGCGTGCCGTATCAAACATTTCGTCCGGACGGTTAATTCGAGCCATGGTGAAAGCATAGTTGCGCAAACGTGCTGACACGTCACCGGGCTTCGCCAAATCCTCACGCGCGATCGCCAGCGCTTCATCGGTTTGTCCGATCGCATAGAGCTGCGCTATCAGTGATATTTTGCTGTTGAGACGCTGCGGACTCGCGGCCACTGCGCGCCGGTACGCCTTGAGCGCCTCGGCTACATTACCTTCCGCAGAGCGCACCTGTCCGAGAATGAGGTAGGCATCAACGTCGTCGCTCGTCGGCGGATGCGTCAGCGCATAATCGATGGCGGCCAGCGTTTCTGGAAAGCGCTTCGCCGGAAACTCGTCGCGATAGAGATGCGCGGCCAGCAGAATCGGATCGACGATTTGGGCGATCACGCGTCCGGCGTCCTTCAACAAGCGATCGACATCGCCGTCGTCGCGCGCTACCTGATACACGTGCACAGTGGCGTGGTCCTTGATGCGCAAGGACATGCGCAGCGCATTGCCGTTTTGCAACAGCTCACCGCCGATGCGGCTGTCGGGCAGTTCGAGCAGCCGCCGCGCGTAGCGGACGACCGATTTCATCGACAGGCCGCCCGCCGCCACCTGGATATCGGGCATGGTCGCACTCGACTCCAGTTGCCGATTGGCCGCGTCGACACCGTTCCACGCGCTGGCCTGAATGTTGCGAATCTCGTCCTGGATCTGCTCGGCGATCGCGGTCGAGGTGTAGCCGCGATCGAGGAGCGCCTTCGGCGCCGAGAAGCCGTCGAGCTCGATCGCGTCGTAGCGGATCTCGCGGACGAACGCGTAGACGAGCGCCGCAATGGTGACGAGCAACACCGCGCTGATCGCGATCGAGAACAGCGCGCCGATGTTCTCGGACATCCGGGCGAGCAGCGGCCGCTGCGCAGTCGCGGCATCCGGACCGACTGCTGCCATCTCCGTTGCGCCACGCTGCTTGCGCCGCGTGAAGAACGGGTGCTCGGCCAGACGCTTAACCTGCTCGATCCGGCGTCCGGGACGAAACCATTGGCGCTTGAACTTCATGCGACACACGCTTGCCGCAGGTCAGGGCAAGGCGAGTGGCACCGCGTGCCGGCAACGCGGGGGTGGCGGTCCACGGTGAAACGGCTGGGCGTTGGCACCAACATCGTCCCTCTCCACTGGGCAGTAAACTGTGGTGATCCTCGATCGCGGTGCAGGCCGTTACGCCGCGCGCCGATCCTGGACCCGTACCGGCATCTGCGCCTCGGCCAGCGTCACCCAGTAGCTTGCGCCGATCTGCAACGCCTCGTCATTGAAATCGTAATGCGGGTTGTGCAGATTCGGCGTATCCGGTCCGCGACCGCCGCCCAGCCAGATGTAGCAGCCGGGCTTGGCTTGCAGCATGAACGCAAAATCCTCGGAGCCCATCGACGGCATTGGGTTGGTATCGACGTTGTCGGCGCCGACCAGCGCGGTGGCGGCCGCCAGTGCGTGGCGCGTTTCCGCTGGCGTATTGATCGTGGCGGGATACCGTCGCTCGTAGCGCAGCGTGGCACGCATATCGAAAGTCGCGGCGAGACCGGACACGATTTCGCCCATTCGCTTTTCGATCAGATTCTGGATCGCGGGTTGAAAGGTGCGCACGGTACCGCGCAGCACCACTTCTTGCGGGATCACATTCCACGTGTCGCCGCCATGCACCTGCGTGACGCTGACCACGCCGGCTTCGAGCGGATGAATGTTGCGCGCGACGATGGTTTGCAATGCATTGATCACGTGCGCGGCAAACGGCATCGGATCGCGACCAAGATGCGGCATCGCGGCGTGCGCGCCACGGCCCGTGGCGATAATTTCAAAAATGTCGTACGCACCCATCAGCGGACCTTCGCGCAGCGCGATCTTGCCGGCCGGCATCTCGGGCCAGTTGTGCATGCCGTACACCGCCTGCATCGGAAAGCGATCGAAGAGACCTTCCTCCACCATCACGCGACCGCCGCCCTCGTTTTCTTCTGCGGGCTGAAAGATGAAATATGCGGTGCCGTCAAAATTGCGTCGCTGGGCCATCGCCTGCGCCGCGCCGAGCAGCATCGTCGTGTGGCCGTCGTGGCCACATGCATGCATCTTGCCTTCTGTCTGCGACGCGTGGGGCACGCCGGTTTTTTCGTGGATGTGCAAGGCGTCAAGGTCGGCGCGCAGGCCCACGGCGGCCGTCGACGTGCCGTTGCGCAACACGCCTACCACGCCGGTCTTGGCGATGCCGGTGTGCACTTCAAGGCCGAAGGCGCGCAGCTTGTCGGCCACAAACGCGCTGGTGGCGGTTTCCTCGAACGCCGTTTCCGGATGCGCGTGAATGTGGTGGCGCCATTGGCGCATCATCGGGTCGATCGCGGTGATCTCGGGTAGGATCGTCATGGTGATTGGTCTCGCAGGTCGGACAGAGGTCAATCCTAGCGCATCCGGTAGAATCGAGCGCTGCCTGCCATGAGTTCTCCCCTCTACGACCTCCTTGTGATCGGCGGCGGCATCAACGGCGCCGGGATCGCGCGTGACGCCGCCGGCCGCGGCCTGTCAGTGCTGCTGGCCGAACAGGGCGATCTCGCATCTGCCACATCATCGTGGAGTACCAAGCTTATCCACGGGGGACTGCGCTATCTCGAACACTACGAGTTTCGCCTGGTCGGTGAGGCGCTGGCCGAGCGCGAAGTGTTGTTGGCCAATGCGCCGCACATCATCGAGCCGCTGGCATTCGTGTTGCCGCATGAACCGCATCTGCGTCCCGCCTGGATGATCAGGCTCGGGCTATTTCTCTACGACCATCTGGGCGGCAAGATGACGCTGCCCAAGTCCTTCGGCGTCAAGCTCACTGGCAGCCGCTGGGCCGCGGGACTCAAGAACACCTTCACCAAAGGCTTTGTCTACGCCGACGCGCGGGTCGACGATGCGCGTCTGGTGGTGCTCAATGCCCTCGACGCACAGGCCAAGGGCGCGGAGATCCGCGTGCATACGATGGTGCTTGATGCGCGTCGGGATAGTGGGACGTGGCGGGTATCGCTGCGATCGGCGGATGGCACCGTGACGACCGTTGCCGCGCGCGCGCTGGTCAATGCGGCGGGTCCGTGGGTGAAGCGCGTGCTGGACAGCGTGCGCTCGTCCACCTCTGCGGAAAACGTCCGGCATGTCAAAGGCAGCCACATCATCGTGCCACGCGTGCACCCTGAAGCCCACGCCTATATTTTGCAAAATGCCGACAACCGGATCGTGTTCGTGATTCCATATCAGGACGCCTATTCGTTGATCGGCACCACGGATGTGTCGGTCGACACGTACGAGCATCCGGCCATTACGGTCGAGGAAACCGACTATCTGCTCGAACTGGCCAACACTTATCTCGAGCACCCGCTGACCAAAGCCGACATCGTTTGGACGTATAGCGGCGTGCGCCCGCTATACGACGATGGCAGCGATGACCCGTCGGCGATCACGCGCGACTACGTGCTGAAGGTCGATGCCCTGCCGGGGGCGCCGGGACCGGATCGCGCTCCGGTGTTGTCGGTCTTCGGTGGAAAGATCACCACGTATCGCAAACTTGCCGAAGCCGCGCTGGCCGATCTCGCGCCCTACTTCCCCGGCATGAAGCCCGGTTGGACCCGCGACGCGGCGCTGCCCGGCGGTGATTTGCCGCAGCGCGATCGCAACGCATGGTTTGCCGAGCTCTGCCGCCGCTTTCCGGAGCTGCCTGCGCCGTTGTTGCGGGCATTGGCGCAACGTCACGGCACGCGTGCGTTGAACATTCTCGGCAGTGCACGTACGGTCGACGATCTCGGTGACTATTTCGGCGCGGAATTGACGGCACGCGAGGTGGACTATCTGCTCGCAGAAGAATGGGCGCAGACAGCAGAAGACGTGTTGTGGCGGCGAACCAAGTGTGGCCTTGCCATGACGCCTGCGCAGCGCGACGCGGTGGCCACCTATATCGGACGACGACAATGAAACGAGTGTGTCTTTTTTGTGGATCGAGTCCCGGGGCCCGACCGATCTATGCCGCTACCGCGGCCGCCTTTGGTCGCGCGATGGCGCTGCGCGGGCTGGGGCTCGTCTATGGCGGCGGCAGCGTGGGTCTGATGAAGATTGCCGCGGAGGCCGCACTCGATGCCGGCGGCGAAGTGATTGGTGTGATCACGGAACAACTGATGGTGCGCGAGGTGGGTCATCCCGGTCTCACGCAACTGGAAGTCGTACCGACGATGCACGAGCGCAAAATGCGGATGGCCAAACATACGGACGCCTTCGTGGCGCTGCCCGGCGGCTTTGGCACGTTTGACGAGTTGTGCGAAATGGCGACGTGGGATCAATTGGGCATTCACGTCAAGCCGCTGGTGCTGGTCAATGTCGAAGGCTATTTCGACGGCTTTCTCGCGCAGCTTGACCGCGCGGTCGAAGACCAGTTCATTCGGCCTGACCATCGCGCGATGCTGGCGGTGGTGTCCGATGTCGACGCTATCTTTGATGCGTTGAACGCATGGCGCGCACCGGAAGTGCCGTACTGGCTCCAGCAGGGTGCGCCCAAACCGTGAGCCTGCGTCCGCTTGCAGCCATGCCGGAATCCGTGCGCCGCAACATCCGCGGTGTGCTGGCCGACATCGATGACACCATCACCACGCACGGGCAACTGACGCCCGATGCCTATGCGGCGCTCGCACGATTGCGCGCGGCGGGCAAACTGGTGATCCCGATCACCGGCCGTCCCGCCGGCTGGTGCGATCACATTGCGCGCATGTGGCCGGTGGATGCGGTGGTGGGCGAGAACGGAGCCTTTTACATGCGCTACGACGCCAAGCGCCGCCAGCTCGGGCGACGATTCATGGTCGATGACGCGACACGCGTTGCGCAACGCGAGCAGTTGGCCGCCATCGGCGCGCGTATTCTTGCGGCGGTCCCCGGTGCGGCTCTGGCCTCCGATCAGCACTATCGCGAATGCGATCTGGCGATCGATTTCTGCGAAG
>JBDTTY010000065.1:0-9458 GCA_040007975.1 Betaproteobacteria bacterium
AACTGGTGATGCTGATGCAGACGATTGGGATTTTCGCCGTAGCGGCCGTCCTTGGGTCGCCGCGATGGCTGCACATAGGCGGCACGCCATGGCTCGGGGCCCAGCGCGCGCAGGAACGTTGCGGTATGCGACGTGCCGGCGCCGACTTCCATGTCGTAGGGCTGCAGCAGCGCACAGCCCTGCTGGCCCCAGTAGTCCTGCAAGCGCAGGATGACGTTTTGAAAAGTGATCATGAACGAGTGGCCACGCGCGATGCGTACTTTCGCGATAACTGCTTGAAAGATGCGAATTTTACCGGTTTAGCCGCACGTTGCGGCGACTAAGCTGCCGGCGGTGGCACGGGCCGCCGTGCGGCCATGACGCGCGACGTCCCGATGGCCAGCAGCAGCAATGCGAATGCAAGCACGAGAACGAAAGCGTCGCCCATACGCATATAAGGCGTTTCGCCGGCGCGACCGACAATGTCTAGTTCGAGCAGCCCTTGCGTGAACCAAGGCAACTCGGTGATCACGCGGCCGTCGTGGCCGATCGCCGACGTGATGCCGGTGTTGGTAGCGCGCAACATCGGGCGACCCAATTCGAGGGCACGCATCTGCGAAATCTGATTGTGCTGGCGGGCGGCGATCGAATGGCCGTACCACGCATCGTTGGTGACATTGACCAGCAGCGTGGCATTGCGTGCCGCCTCAATCAACTCGTTGCCAAACACGTCTTCGTAGCAGATGTTGACGGCAAGCCGCTGGCCGGCCACGTCGAACGGTCGTTGATCGGGGGGGCCGGGCGTTTGGTCGGCCAGTGGAATGGCCAGCACGCGATTGATAAACCACCCCACCAACGGCTTTAACGGAATCGTTTCACCGAACGGCACGAGATGCTGCTTTTGGTAGAGCTGCGGCGGTGTGACGCCCAGACTCACCACACTGTTGTGAATGCGCTCGTCGCCCCCGGACGTCAGCGGAGGTTCCGCAATGAAAAGGCCGACCAGCACGTGACCGTCGCGCGCACGCATGATGTCCGTCAGGCGCTGAAACACATCGCCGGGAATTTCATCGGCAAATTGTGGAAACGTACTTTCCGGCAGCACGACGATCCGACCGCGCGACACTGTCACGAGGTCGATGTAGCGCTGGAAGTTGGTGGCACGAAAAGCGGGGTCGAATTTCTGTTCCACCGAAACGTTGCCTTGCACCAGCGTGATCGCGACGGGAGCACCGATGACCGTAGTCCATTCCATTCGCGACAACAGGGCGCCGGTGCCAACGATCATGACGATTGCTGCCGCGCCGATGATGGCGGTGCGCGAACGGCCCCCAGACAGCGCGTCGACGATCAACGCGGCGGCTGCTGCACACGCCGCCACAGCCAGCGACACCAGAAACACGCCGCCGATCGTGGCAAAGCCGGCCAGTGGCAGCACCCGATCGGGCAGCAACTCGGCGTAACCGACGGCGAGCCATGGAAAGTTGGTGAACGAATGGCCGCGGGTCCACTCGATGACCGGCCACATCGCGGCGGCGGCCAGCAGGCGCCACGAGGAACCGACGGCAATGGTGCGTGCGATCATCCATCCGCCCAGCGCGAGCCACAGCGAAAGCAGCGTGATGAAGCCCGCCGTGGCCAGCATGGCGATCGGCGTCGGCATGCCGCCGAAATTTTCCAGTGCGATGTAGACCCACGACGTGCCGGCGCTGAAGAGGCCGACGCCGAACGCGAAACCGATGCCGGCCGCGTGGCGCGGCGTGGCGGCGTGTTGCCACAGCAGAAAGAGGACGGCCAGGGCGGCGGGGGTCGCGGTGGTCCAGTTGAATGGGGCAAACGCCGCGACGGCGATGATGCCCGCAGCCAACGCCAACCCGCGCGCCAGCCACGCGCGCTGCGAAGTCGCGATGGTCACGCTTCGGCTTCGGCGACGGGCGGTACGATGCGCTCGACCTGCAATGTATGCAGTCGGCGGCTGTCGGCGCGCAGCACGCGAAAGCGCAGGCCCTCCATCGTCACCGTTTCGCCGCGCTTGGGCAGACGGCCGAATGCCCGCAGTACCAAACCGCCGATCGTGTCGAACTCGTCATCGCCGAATGTGGTTTCGAAGTGCTCATTGAAGTCTGCCACTTCGGTGCGGGCCTTGACGCGAAACTTGCCGTTGGCCTCGTTGATGATGTTGTCCTGATCCTCATCGAAGTCGTATTCGTCCTCGATTTCGCCGACGATCTGCTCCAGCACGTCTTCGATGGTGACAAGACCCGATACCCCGCCATACTCGTCAACGACGATCGCGATGTGATTGCGATTGGCGCGGAACTCGCGCAGCAGCACATTGAGGCGCTTCGATTCCGGCACGAACACGGCCGGGCGCAGCGTGTCACGCAGGACAAACGCCTCCGGATTGGCGTAGTAGTTGAGGAGTTCCTTGGCCAACAGGATGCCGATGACGTCATCCTTCGATTCGCCGATCACCGGAAAGCGTGAATGCCGCGTTTCGACGACGGCAGGCAGAAATTCGGGTACCGGATCTTCCAACGCCACGCAATCCATCTGCGAGCGCGGGATCATGATTTCGCGAACAGTGGTCTCGGACACCGAGAGCACGCCTTCGATCATCGACAACGCATCGGCATCGAGCAGGTGGCGCTCGAACGCGCCGCGCATCAGGTCGAGCAGCTCTTCCCGGTCTTCCGGTTCGCGCGTCAGCAGCGCGGTGAGCCTTTCGAGCAGTGACGGGCGCGCTGCGGGTTTGTCGTCGCTATCCATCGGTATACGGATCCGGCAGTCCCAATCGGGCGAGGATCGCGGTTTCGCGCGCTTCCATCAGCGTGGCGTCGGCGGCGCATTCGTGGTCGAAACCTTGCATGTGCAGCATGCCGTGGACCACCAAGTGGGTGTAGTGCGCGGCCAACGATTTCCCCTGCGTGTCCGCTTCTTCCCGGATCACCGGTGCACACAGCACGATGTCGCCGGCGCGCGGTTCGGTATCATCGTACACGAAGGTCAGCACGTTGGTGGCGTAGTCCTTGCCACGATATTCCGCGTTGAGGGCCCGCCCTTCGATGGCGTCGACGAAGCGCACGGTCACGATGGCATTGCTGTCGAGGGCCGCGCGTACCCAGCGGCGCAGCTGCGCCCGCGTCGGCAGATCGGTGGCATTGCTTGCATACTGCACCGAAAGGGAGAGTGTGGCGGACGCGCGCGCCGCAACGGTGCGGGTCATGCGGCGGGCGCCCGCGCGAGCTCGAACAGGTTTGCGAACAGGGGGACGACAACGGCATTGTCGACGTTCAGCAGGCCATCACCCACGACCATTTCATTGACTGCATGACCGGGCAAAGCTGCTGGCCCGAAGCGCGACGTCAGCCAGACGCCGGTTTCCTCGGCGATGCGATTGCGGGCCCCGGCAATCGCCTCCGGGGCGGCGGCAACATGCAGATGGAACATGTTGGTCTGCGGCGGCGATGGCAGGATGTGCACGCCGGGAATCGTCGCGAGTCCGGCGGCAAGGGTCAGCGCACGGTCGCGGTACGCGGGCATCCGGACGATGGCGTCGTCGAAGCGCATCGCGGCCGACGCAACCGCCGGGTGGAGCTGTACCAGCGTGCCGCCATGACGGCGGCGCCAAACGCGCGCGGCGCGGATGAACGGCGCGGGTCCAAGCAGCATTGCGCCCGACAACGCGCCGATGCCCTTGTAAAACGAAACGTAGATCGAATCGAACAGCGCGCCGATGTCGGCGAAAGTGCGCGGCGCATATGCTTCGCGCGCTTCCCACAGCCGCGCGCCATCCATATGCATGTAAACGCCTCGCGATCGGGCGAGAGCTGATAGCGCCACGAGTTCGTCCCACGACGGCAATTGGCCACCGATTTCGCGTGCGGGCAGCTCGACCAGCAACGCCGCAAGACGCTCCGGACAGCGCTCGAGATCGGGCGCCGTCGTCGGGCGATGGGTCGCCCCCACCAGCGTCGCGTCGAGTCGATGCAGTCGCGCGTAGCCGCGTTCCTCGTGCAATTCAAGGTGCGACGTCGGATGCATGCCCACATGCGCGATGCCCGTTTGCTCGGCCCAGATACGCAAGGCGATTTGTTGCGCCATCGTGCCACTGGGCATGAAAACGCCGGCCTCCTTGCCCATCAGCGTGGCGATCCTGGCTTCAAAAGACTCAATCAGCGGACCTTCGCCGTAGCGGTCGGTGCGATGGCCGTGCGTGCGACACCATTCGCCGACGCGAATCAGTTCGTCGCCGGGACCGCTTTCGCGTTGGCCGGGGAGGAACGTATGGCAGCGCATGCGTAGTGCGTCCAGTTCCTCCGGCGTCATGGATGCGGTTGCCATGCGGCGGAGCTTGTCAACGGTGCATGCGATCGGGCGGCGGGTTTTTTGCCGCATCGCGATCGTAGGCATCGATGATTTTTTGCACCAGCGGATGCCGCACGACATCGGCACTGGTGAAGTGGCGAAACGCAATGCCGCGCACCCCGGTCAGCACCCGAGCCGCCTCGACCAGGCCACTTCTTTGTCCGCGCGCCAGGTCGATCTGGGTCACGTCACCGGTGATCACGGCCTTGGAGCCGAAGCCGATTCGCGTGAGCGCCATCTTCATCTGTTCGGGCGTCGTGTTCTGCGCTTCGTCCAGGATGATGAACGAGTGATTGAGTGTGCGTCCGCGCATATAGGCGAGCGGCGCCAATTCGATCGTCGCGCGTTCGAGCAGACGCGCCGCCTTCTCGAAGCCCATCAAGTCGTACAGCGCGTCGTACAGCGGGCGCAGATACGGGTCGACCTTTTGGGCGAGATCGCCTGGCAGAAAGCCGAGTCGCTCGCCGGCTTCGACCGCCGGCCGCACCAGCACGATTCGTTTCACGGCATCGCGCTCAAGCGCGTCAACGGCACACGCCACCGCCAGATACGTCTTGCCGGTGCCCGCCGGGCCGATGCCGAACGTGATGTCGTGGCCGATGATCTCTTTTAAATATTCCACCTGATTGGGCGTGCGCCCATGCAGGTCCGCGCGACGCGTGCGCAAATGAGGTGCCCCGCTTTCGTCGACGCCCACGGCAGCGGGCTTGGCCGGCTGCGTTGCAATCTCGACCAGCCCCAATTGAATCTCCTCGACCGACAGCGGACGCTCGGCGGCGGCATAAAACCGCTCCAGCGCAGCGCCTGCCCGCGCGGCGCGTGCAGGATCGCCGTTGATCGTGAAGGTGCCGCCGCGATGCGTGATCGTGACATCGAGCGCCGCCTCGATCTGGCGCAGATTGGCATCCATCGGCCCCGTGAGATTGGCCAGCGCCCGATTGTCGAGCGGCGACAGCGTGACGGCCAACCGGGGACGGCGTTCGGCCATTACATGCTTTGCCGGATCAACGGTGCGCGCAGCGCATCGTCGAGGGTGGCGAGCGATTCGGCGAGGTGCGCACGCGTTTCGGGTGACCCCTTGTTGCCGCGCTTGCGGTTGGCAATGTCATCGCGCAACTGCTTGGCGTCGGCCCGCAACAACGCCCGCGCGTCGGCGGGCATCGTGGTGGCAGGACGCAGGATCACGCCGGTGATCCGCGCGACATACTCCCGCTGTAAATTGCGGCGAATCAATGGAATGTCCTGACCGGTCGCAAGTTCACTGAAGACTGCAAGATGCAACGTGCGATAGAGGTCGGCCAGTCGCAACGCTTCGCTGCCTTCGGCCACCTTGAGTTCGTTGTTGAGCAGCCGCTGCGCGATCTCCGGCCCGAGCAGCGGCCCCAGTACGGCGCGATGCACACCCAACACGACCTGATCGATCGCGATGTCGACCGTGGGAGACAATTGCTGGAGTTCCTGCGCGTCGGCGATGTCGAAATCGGTGAGCGTGAGCTTGCGCAAATAGGCTGGCGGAAACCGAAAACTGTCCGCGGCGAAGATCGAGTCAGTCAACAAATGCAGCGCCGCGCGCTGCTTGGCGGCCGGGATCGGGTCGAGCGGTGTTCGGCCGCTGCCGGCGCGGTCCTGCACCACCGACAGGCCGCCGATGTACTTGGTGGCGTGTAATGCGCTGGCCTGAACCTGAAAAAGGCCGCGCGAGAAATTGCGTCGCAGGATCGCGTACGACTCCGCCGGCTCCAGTTGGCGGCCCTCGGATAATTTCCACAGCTCTCGTGCCAACTGCAACTGGCGCCCGGCGAAGACCAGCGGATCGGCACCCAGATCAAACGTGTTCACGCGTGGATCAAGGCCGCTGTAGAAGACGTAGCCATCAGCGGTGAAGGCGAGCAGCGGCTCGTTCGAGCGCGAGGCGATGCGCTCCAATACGCCCGCTTCGTCGTCGGGTGCCAATTCGCGATAGCCGAATTCGATCGCCCAATAGTCGTAGGGGCCGAGCGTGGTCATGTGATAGTCGCCCTGCTTCTCGCCCTTCAACGCAAGATTGACGGCGTTGTATTCCATCACCGAGCCGGCGATGCCATTGACACGCGTGAATTCGCGGTCGGCGAGCTGAGCTTCGGTGTAGACGGTCGAGGCGCTGAAGTTGTGCGTCAGGCCGAGCGTATGACCAACTTCGTGCATCGTTGTGGACTTGAGGCGCGACAGCACGAAGGCCTCGGCATCCGCGCCATCGAGATAGACTGCGCCGCGCGCTTCCAGCAACGACATCGCAAAGCCTTCCTGTTCGGCGCCTTCGCTGGCGTAGTTGCAATAGGGCGCGTCATTGCGGAATTCGAGCGAGGGCCGCAGCGGCACGGTTTCGGCGCTGAACGACCGAAACGACCGAATCGCGGACGCATCGATGCCGATGTCGGCGTCGAGAATTTCGCCGGTGCGCGGATCGACCACCGAAGGTCCGATCGCGACCAATCCGCTACGCGCCGTGGTCATCCAGCGAATCGAC
This sequence comes from Betaproteobacteria bacterium, assembly GCA_040007975.1. Classification (GTDB taxonomy): domain Bacteria; phylum Pseudomonadota; class Gammaproteobacteria; order Burkholderiales; family Casimicrobiaceae; genus VBCG01. The sequence goes on from JBDTTY010000065.1 coordinate 6,854, forward strand.
GCATGCTTGATGTCCGACGTGTTGAAGTCGGCATTGTCGGGCTGGATTTCCACGCGAATGGCATCCTTGTAGCCGATGCGCTCGAAGGCCTTGTTCCACTCGAGGACCGCATCGCGGATCGTCGGGCGATAGCGGTCCGGCACCGTACGGTCGATCCAGTAGACGATGGGTTGCTTCGGCTCCGACAGTGCCGCCGTCGGATCCTTTTTTTCCAGACGCCAGCGGTTGGCGTAGCGAACGACGGGAATGCGCCGATCATCCGTCGTGAAGTCCCAGCGTTCGGTCGTGAAATAGCCGATGCGCGTGTCGGCAGCGCGTGGTCGCATCGGTGTTTCGGGTAGCTTGGCAATTGAATAGTGGAAGCCTAAAAACAGGCTGCGGATGTCGGGCAAAGTGCCTGGCGGATGGATGACCGGCTGACCCGGCGGCGGCGTGGAGATCCGGGGTAGAGCGTAATGCGCCAGAACGTTGAACGACACGAAATCCGGCGTGCTGCGTATTTGCTTGAACGACGTGTTGCGGGCATCGAAGCCGTAGGACTGGCGGTAGGCTTGCTCAAGCCGCGGGGCCATGGCCGGGATATCGGAAAAGAAAATGGCATTGGCCTCGATCAGCACCGATTTGCGTTCCGGATGCGGCGCGGACAGGATCGCCGCGCTGGACATCAGACTGTCGGAAAAACTCTCGGCGACGGCGCGCGCTTCCGGCGTGCCTGCTTTGGCCATGTACTTCACGTTGCGCGAGACAAATTGAATGCTGCCGCCCACCTTGTGAAAGACGACAATGGCCGGGCCACCAAAGCGGCCCCGGCTGCCCATCGACCCGGCGTAAAGACCGTTTTCGCCAATGCCCTGATCGAGGTTGGTCGAGAAGAAATAGAGACGGTCGAGTTGGTCGGGCGCCAGTTCGATCAGGACGCGATCATCTTTTTGCCACAGCGGCAGCATGCCCGGCAGTTCCTTGAAGTCCTTGGTGACATCGGCAAAGCTGCGCAATGCGCCTGGCGCGGGTGCCGGCGTCGGTGGCGTCGGCGTGGCCGTGCCTGGCGCACCTGCCAACCGCTGCGCGTTGGCGATGGCTTGTGCCGAAGGCACCGTGGGTGCGGCGGGCGCGGAGGGTGCCACCGAAACTGGTGGCGCGCCGACGGACGTCGGCGTTTCCGTCGGCGACGCGAGTTCGGGTGTGGTCGCGCACGATGCCAGTGTCAGGATGACAATGCCGACCAGCGCGAGGCGGGAAAACTTCAACATGGAGGTGCTCCTGTAAACGCATGTTGACGGCCGTCGTGTGACGGAGTTGCGCCGCGTCAGCATGCGAGTTCGCCGCGCAGCGAGTGCGACAGCGCCTTCGTGATCGTGATGTCGACGAGACTTCCGATGAGATCGGGCGCGCCGGCAAAATTGACGACGCGATTGTTGGTCGTGCGCGCCGCCATTTCCGCCGGATTTTTGGCCGCACGCCCGGTCACCAGCACGCGCACCCGCTTGCCTACCATGGCGGCGCTGCGGATTTGATACTGCGCGTCCAGCAACGTCTGCAAGCGTGCCAATCGCGCTTCACCGACATCCTGCGGTACAGGGTCTGGCAGCTCGGCCGCAGGCGTTCCCGGTCGGCCGCTATAGAGAAAGCTGTAGGCGCCATCGAAGCCGACCGCCTCGACCAACTTCATTGTCTGGGCAAAATCGTCTTCCGTTTCACCGGGAAAGCCGACGATGAAATCCGATGTAATCGAGATGTCCGGACGGTGTATGCGCAGGCGGCGGATGATGGATTTGTATTCCAGCGTCGTGTAACCGCGTTTCATCGCCGCGAGCACGCGGTCGGATCCTGATTGCACCGGCAGATGGAGATGATTGGCCAGCTTGTCGTGCGCGGCGAAGGCATCGATCAGACGCGTCGACATTTCCTTGGGGTGGGAGGTCGTGTAGCGAATGCGTTCGACGCCCGGGATCTCGGCGACGGTTTCCAGAAGCGTCACCAGATCGGCAATACCGGCGTCGGCACCCATCGGGCCACGATAGGCATTGACGTTTTGGCCCAGCAACGTGATTTCGCGCACGCCCTGATCCGCGAGATCGGCCACCTCGGTCAGTACGTCATCAAACGGACGCGACACTTCTTCGCCGCGCGTATAGGGCACGACGCAAAACGAGCAATACTTGCTGCAGCCTTCCATGATCGACACGAAGGCCGCCGGACCGTCGACGCGCGGCGGTGGTAAATGATCGAATTTTTCGATCTCCGGAAAGCTGATATCCACCTGCGGCAGACCGGTGGCGCGACGCTGTGCCAGCAGCTGGGGCAATCGATGCAAGGTCTGCGGACCAAACACGACATCAACGTACGGCGCGCGCTTGACGATCGTCGCACCTTCCTGCGACGCGACACAGCCACCCACGCCGATCATCAGGTCGGGATTGGCAAGTTTCATTTCGCGCACACGGCCGAGATCGTGAAAGACACGCTCCTGCGCCCGTTCACGCACGGAGCAGGTGTTGAACAGGATCACGTCCGCGTCTTCGGGCCGCGCGGTCAGCGTCAGACCTTCGGCTGCGTGGAGCACGTCGGCCATCTTGTCCGAGTCGTACTCGTTCATCTGGCACCC
>JBDTTY010000066.1:0-9380 GCA_040007975.1 Betaproteobacteria bacterium
TGTAGTTGCTGTTGAAGCAGCAAAAGACGAACCCCTGTTCGGGCAGGCCGGCGGCGGCCCGCGGCGGTGTCATGGGATCGATCTGGCGATGCCGGTCATTGACCTGATAGCTCCACGGCAAACGCACGACCTGCTCGGCGTAATACTGGTCGTCGCCTTCGGGGACGAGTTCGCTGTCGGCCAACACGTAGTCGAGCCATGGCGCACCCAGCGTTCCTGGGTAGCCAAGGTAGCTGACCTGCACCGGCGCGGCGCGATGGGCCAGCATGCCAATGCGTCCTTCATAGGTGTATCCCTTGAGGTCGATTGCAATATCGATCTCGTGCTCACGCAACCACTGCGCAATCGCCAGATCGTCGCGCTCACGCACATCGACAAAGTGTTCGAAGGCCTGCAGCAGCCGGCGGCGCATTGCGTCGTCCGCTGCTGGGCCGTAGGAAATGGCCGTCACGTCGAACCGTTGGCGGTCGTGGCTCTCAAAGAGCTCGGCCATCAATTGTGTCGTCGCGTGGTCGTGAAACTCCGCCGACAGATACGAGACGCGGATTCGGTCGTGTGCATATTTCTCGCCACGCCACAGCGGCTCGCGTGGCCGGCCTGCATGGGTTGCCACCCAGGTGCGCGCGCAATCCAGGATATCAGCAGGCGATCGCGCGACGGCCGCGATTGTCATCGGCTCCGCCACCCGCTTGCCCGCGCGAACATCCGCCAGCAATTGCGTTACTGCTTGGTCCCAGTCGTTCCAAATACAGCAGTGCATCCGTGAATGCAGCAGCGCCCCGGCCGCAAATGCAACGCCAGGATCAAGTACCAGCGCGCGCTTGAAATCGGCGCACGCTTCTCCATGCCGCTTGAAATACCCAAGAGCTGATCCCCGGTTGTAATACGCCTGAGCAAAGCGCGGCATCAACGCGATCGCACTCGAGTAGCTGGCGATTGCATCCTCGTGGTAGCCAAGTGCGGACAACGCGGCGCCGCGATTGTGGAAGGCCTCACCAAACTCCGGCAACAGCGCCAGTGCGCGGTCACAGCTTGACAACGCGTCGGCGTGCCGCCCCAGTTCGCTCAGGGCGCCGCCGCGATTGCTCCATGCTTCGGCCATGCCAGGTGCGACAGCCAGCACCTGGTCGTAGCATTGCAGAGCCTCCTCATGACGCTTCAAATCCTTGAGTGCAGCACCGCGATTGCACAGTATTCCCGGATGGTTCGGTTGCAGCGTCAGCGCGTGATCGTAACTCGCCAGCGCCTCCTCGACCCGAAGAAGATTGTGCAGTGCCATGCCGCGCACGGCCCATGCCTCCATGGATTGGGGCTGCAACGCCAACACATGATCAGCGCCCGCGAGCGCCATCTCGTAGTGCGCGAGGGCGTTTCTTACGCTTGCCAGAAACAACTGCGCCTCGATGGAAGCCGGATTGATCCCCACGGCCCGCTGCAACATCGTTTCCGCATCCTGCGGATGCCCACTTTGCATCGCAATACGTGCGAGCAAATGCAGCGCATCGAATTGATCGGGCATTGTGGACAGAATGGCGCGATAGAGCCGCTCCGCGTCCGCCAGTCGACCGGCCTGATGGTGGGCGACCGCCTCGTGCAATGCCTGCTGCAACGTCATGCAAAGCTCTCCTGTTCGGGTCGCGTCACCGCAAATCCTACCGGTGGTTGACCCAGCTGTACGCGGTCCCACATCAATTGATACGCGGATTCGATGTCGCGCGCAAAGCGCAAGCTGTCAAAGAGCGGCCACGCATTCCGGTTGACCGCAAGTTTCATTTTGACCGCGTTCAGCGCATCCGGTGTGCGCGCAAGCTGCAGTGCCCGCGCCTCATAGTCGGCGAGCGTTGCTGCCACCAGTTCCGGCAATCCGATGGCATGCAACAAGCTGGCCGCCACGCGCGCCGCAAAGGCTTCACCGGGACACGTGACCACGGGCAAGCCTGTCCACAATGCGTCACTCGCCGTTGTATGGGCGTTGTAAGGCAGCGTGTCCAGAAATAGATCGGCAAGTCGGTGTCGTGCCAGGTGGTCCGCCACGGGCAGGCGAGGGGCAAACACAAGTCGTTCCGCGTTGACGCCGCGTCGAAACGCTTCCTGCCGAAGGTTGGCTACGGCTGCGGGCGTCGATTGCAGTAACCACAACACGCTGCCTTCAACCGCCGCCAACAGCCGCATCCAGATGTCGAAGATGGTCGGCGTGATCTTGTAGCTGCTGTTGAAGCTGCAAAAGACGAAGCCGATCGCGGGCAAGCCTGCAGCGGCGCGCGTGGGCGCCGCGTTCGCGATGGCACGCTGACCATCATTGACGAGATAGCTCCATGGCATCCGCACCACCTGCTCTGCAAACAGGTGCTCGCGTCCCTCGGGAATCACGTGCGCATCTGCGACCACGTAGTCCATCCAAGGGGCGCCCAGCGTTCCCGGGTAGCCGAGATAACTGACTTGCACCGGTACCGCGCGCCGCGCAAAGATGGACGAACGAGCACGATGGGTGAATCCCTGCAGGTCCACGGCAATGTCGATCTCGCGTGCCCGCAGCAGCGCGGCAATCTCCGCATCGGTGCGATCGCGGACGTCCACGAAATGTTCAAACGCCCGTTGCACGCGTGACCGCAGTCCGCTTGGTGCATTCGGACCGAACGAAACACCAAGCACCTCAAATCGTGCACGATCATGGCGCTCGAACAACTCGACCATCAATTGGCTCAATGGATGGTCGCGAAAGTCCCCCGATACGTAGGCCACCCGGATGCGTTCATGGCGGTACCGCTCGCCGCGCCACAATGGCTGCGTCGTGGGCGGGCATCGATCGCGCATCCAAGTCGTGGCACACGTGCGATGCAGCGCCGGCGCGTCGATGCTCGCAATCGCGACAAATGGTTCGGCGCAGCGCTCGCCTGCGTTCACCCCACGTTGCATTGCGGCAAGGTCTTCATCCAGCGCATGCCAATCGCAACAATGCATCCGGGCATGCAGCAGTGCGCCGCGAACGTAGGGTGTCAGCGGGGCCAACCGCAACGCCTGCGCAAAGTCCTGCACGGCCGCGGCATGCTGGCCCAGATCGGCCAGCAACGCGCCCCGGTTTTCGAGCGCAACGACATCGTCGGCCCGCAGCGCCAGCGCGGCGTTGAAACTCGCCAGCGCCGCTTCCGGATGGTCGAGCTGCTTCATCGCCACACCGCGATTGTTCAGCGCTTCGACCAGATCCGGATGATGCTGCAATACGCGCTCGCTATCGCGCAATGACTCGGCGTAGCGGCCAAGGGCCAACAGCGCAGCAGCGCGATTGTTGATTGCGGGCAGAAACGCCGGCTGCAGCGCCAGCACCCGCTCGAAGCAGACAAGTGCCGCATCGGACTGCCGCAGGTCCTTCAGCACGGCTCCGCGATTGCAGAGTGACGCGACAGAATCCGGGCGAACGGCAAGGGCCGCGTCATAGCTCGCCAGTGCCTCATCCAATCGTCCGAGGTTCTGCAAACATACACCGCGATTGTGCAGGAGGTCCGCGTGGCCCGGCTGTGCAGCCAACACCACGCGATAAAATTGCTCCGCCTCCGCAAATCGACCAGCACGATGCATGGCCACGGCCTGTTGCAGCGCCTCGTCGGGTGTCATCGGCACACCGTCATGTGTGCACCTGGACGGTGAAGCCCTGCGGCGCGGCACCTTGTTGCGCACGCTGCCACATCACGTCGTAAGCAGCCTCGAGATTGCGGGCAAATCGCTCACTGTCAAAAAGCGAGCACGTGGTTCGATTGCGCTGCAGTTTCGTCTTCAGTGCTGCGATCGACGCCGGTGATTGCGCCAATTGCAGACCCAATCCCTCGTAGTCGGCCATCGATCGCGTAATCAGTTCGGGCAGACCCACCGCCTGCAGCAAGCTCGCGCCAACACGGCCTGCAAACGTTCTTCCGGTAGAGGTCAATACCGGCAATCCGGCCCACAGCGCGTCACTGGCCGTTGTGTGCGCGTTGTACGGCAGCGTGTCGACAAAGAGATCGGCCAACCGATGCCGTGCCAGATGTGCCGACAAAGGCATACGTGGCGCAAATACCAGGCGCTCCGGTGCAACACCGTGTGCAGTCGCTTCGCGGCGAAGGTTATGCACGGACTCCGAACTGCTGTCCAGTAGCCACAGGACGCTGCCTTCCACTTGCTGCAGCCATCGCATCCAGATCGCAAAGACGTCCGGCGTAATCTTGGAACTGCTGTTGAAGCAACAGTAGACGAAGCCCTGCGCCGGTAGCCCAACCGCCTGCCGTGTCGGCGTGTTCGGGTCGATCCGACGTTGCGCGTCGTTGACCTGATAGCTGCCGGGCAAATGCACGACATGCTCGGTGAAATGAATTTCGTCACCCGCGGGAATCAACTCGTCATCCGCCAGGATGTAGTCATAGTAGGGGGCGCCCATGGTGCCCGGATAGCCCAGATAATTGACCTGAATCGGCGCTGCGCGTTGCGCGAAAATTCCGGTACGCGCGGCATGCGTATATCCCTTGAGGTCGACTGCAATATCGAATTCCTGCGAGCGCATCCACTGTGCGATTTCGAGGTCGCTGCGCTCTCGCACATCCACGAAGTGCTCGAAGCCGGCGATCAATCGGCTGCGCATCGCATTGGCCGTTGACGGGCCAAACGACACACCGGTCACCTCGAACCGATTCCGGTCATGCCGCTCAAAGAGTTCCGCCATCAACTGCGAAGTCGCGTGGTCATGAAAGTCGGCCGACAGATAGGCAATGCGGATTCGGTCGTGCGCATATCGCTGGCCGGACCACAGTGGCGAAACTGCCGGCGGAAACCGTTCGCTTGCGCATCGGCGCGCGCATACCAACTGCGCCTCGGGCGACGCCGTACTGACCACAAACGCGAAGGGCTCGGGTGACCGGTCGATAGCGTTGATTCCGGCCTCGAGGAGGTGCAAAGCCGGGACAAGCCCCGCCCAATCACAGCAATGCAACTTCGAATAAACCAGCATTGCCTGTGCAAAACCGAGCTTCGGATCAACTGCAATCGCCTGTGCAAAGTCGCGTGCAGCTTCCGCATGCCTGCCTAACTGCGCAAAGGTGTGGGCCCGGTTGTGCAACGCATCGCCAAAATCGGGTTTCAGCCGCAGCGCCGTGTCGTAGTCGGCCAACGCCGCATCGATATAACCAAGTAGTTTCAGCGTACCGGCGCGATTGTGCAGCACTTCCGGTGACTCGGGCGCCAGAGCATGCGCTCTTTCAAGTGCGGCGAGCGCATCATTGTATCGGCGCAGGTCCTTCAACACCCCAGCACGATTGTTGATCACGTCGACATCATCGGGCCGCAATGCGAGCGCCTGATCGAAGCTTTCGAGCGCTTCCTCCAGCCGGACAAGATCCCGCAGTGTCTTACCGCGGTTGCTCCACGCGTCCGCAAATCGGGCATTGCCTTGCAACGCACGGTCCAATCGGGCAAGCGCCTCCTCGAGTCGACCCGCATCGCGCAGCATCGCGCCGGCATTGTTGTGCGCTTCCGCAAAACCGGGACGAATTTCCACCGCGCGATCCCAGCTCGCGAGCGCGTCGGCATGGCGCCCCAAGGCAAACAATGCACCGCCCTTGTTGTGATGCGCCTCGGCGAAGTCCGACCGCAAGGCGATGGCCCTGTCGTAGCGCACCACCGCCTCTTCAAAACGACCCATCGTTTGCAGGGCAAGGGCACCGTTGTAAATGGACTCAACATGCGTCGGCGTCTGCGCGAGCATTCGGTCAAAACTGAGCAGTGCATCGGCGTGCCGCTGCAGGCCTTGCAACGCAACGCCATGCGTATTCCAGGCGTCGCCAACTTCAGGTTTGATCGCCAGCGCCCGATCAACATGGGCAAGCGCCTCGACATGCCGCTGCAACCCGTTCAACACGTTGGCGCAACTTGCCAGCGCCTCGGGAAATTGCGGATTCAGCGCAATGGCACGTTGCAGCAGCGGCAGCGACTCAGGAAGACGTCCATGTGCGGCAACGATCAGCGCCAGCAGATGCAGTGCATCCGGGTGGTCGGGGACGGCCTGGAGAATTGCGCGATAGAGCGCTTCGGCTTCCGATAGTCGTCCGGCGCGATGGTGTTGCACCGCCTGCGCCAACGCTTGCTGAATGGTGAGTCGTGCCGGCGTTGAATTGGAAGCAGACATCACATTTGCCACGAGCATCGTGAATGATCGAACACCGGCAGTTCGCGGCTTCGTGCGTGGATCAATCCCGCATCCTCCGGATGGGCTGCGCTACCGCAACGAGAACGCCAGCATTTGCTGGCTTCGCGGATGGGACCAATCACCTACAAGTCGAACGCGCATCCCGGCAAGACCTGCCGCCCACTCCATCTCGGCCAGCCCATAGTGGAACGGATCTGCGTCATAGCGTGTGACGATCTCACCTGGCGAATGACGCAATGGTTCGAGCCACGCGCTGGCGGGTGCCGCGAAAAAGCTTGCATAAAAGCTCGCGCCGGGCGCCAGCACTCGCCCGACTTCGGTCAGGCAGCGAACGATATGATTGAGCGGTAAATGCGAAAACACGGAAACTGCGATCGCGGCGTCAAATTGCTGCCCGAATCGATGTGCCGCAAAGTTGCTATCGTCCAGCAATTGCGGTTCCTTGTCCGCGAGTCCCGCCGCCACAAGCTCGCACCGACCGGCATCGAGCAACGAAGCATTGATGTCCATGCCGCAATAGTGACCTGCGTCGAGGTAACGGATAAAGTGCAGGCCGCCGCGCAATGCGCCGCAACCCATGTCGAGTAAACGATGCGCCGGTTGCAGTCCCGTGGCCCGCATGAACTCGAACTGCAGAGTTCCTACTTCGTCCCACAGTCCACCGACAAAATCGCGATGCGCACCTGCCGCGATTTCGTCCGGCGTCAGTGATCGGCCATAGACGTTGTGCTCCATCTTCAGCCGATCAGGTTCGCGTAGTCCGTGCGAGCCAACGGACGCCAGAGTTCACGCTTCGAGCATCGCCGAACGCGCAAGCCGCTGCAGCGTCTGCGGCAGGACGCCGATGAGGATCGTACGCACCTCGGCAGCATCAGTGACCGGCTTGTCGTGCTGGCGAATCGTGAGCGTGCCGGCGCCAACCAATTGCGCCAGCAACTCCAGCAACGATGCATGGTCGTGCTTGCCATCAAGGTAGGGCAGCAACTGGCGATTGAACTCGTCCAGCGCAGTGGGCTCGTGCCGCAAATTGGTGACGAGCATGCCCTTGGACGCCTGGTAACGCGCCAGGACGCTGACACGCGGTCGCGCGCTGATTTCGATACTGAGTCGCGCGGGTTGGGCGTGCAATTCGACGATGGACCCGGCAACACAATTCAGAAGTTCGGCGCCCAGCAATTCGGCATCGCGATCGCCGGACCCCGCAGTACCTACCGGCAACACTGAAATCAGACGGATACGCGCGGCCGTGCGCAGTTCGGCGAACGTCATTGCCTGCGGCCAACATTCGGCCAACACGGATAGCGCCGATTTTACGATCGGTTCATGCGAAACCACGCCGGAGCCGCGCGGGGTCTTGAATTCCTGCGCAACGCCTGCCGCAAAATCGACCTGAGTATTGGTCGGACGGGCGGGCGAGGCCACCGCAAATCCTTCGAGGCGATCCCACTGAATGTTGCGATTGAGGACGACATTCTGATGCACGAGCAGCGTCTGGCGAAACACCCGATTGCGCAGGAAATCCATGTACTGCTCCATCCGTATGATGTCCGGAGCAATCTTGCGAAGTGTCTCCACCACCTGCGGCGGAAAATTGGACGCGAGCATCGTGTGGAACTCGGCCTCGCCCAGATATTGCAAACCCTGCATTGCCGCACGACCGGCAAACTCGTGAAAATATACCGGATCGTTGACGACTTCGAGATGCTCGTGCGCAATATAGTAGTCGCCCTGGTTGCGGAGCGCGTCAACTTCCTGCTTCAGCAAAATGCCGTAGGGATTGTTTTCGGTCGGAACATTTTGCTGCAGGAAGTCGAGCAATGCGCGCGCTTGCTGCACCTGCTGCACCGCGTCCTTGAATTGCCCCGAGTGGTAGCCCATCATGTCCCGGATCATGCCGCGCATCCGCCACCCGGGATAGGTGTTGTAGCTCACGTAGGCCACGCCATTGGGCGCAAGATTCTGTTTGCAGATCTCCAGAATCTTCGCCTGCACTGGCGGTGGCACCCACGAAAACACGCCGTGCGCAATGATGTAGTCGAACGTGCCGAGCGACGCATCGACATCGATCAAGTCCATCTGCCGCAGATCGACGTTGGTGATGCCAAGATCGGCGATCATCGCCTTGCCGTCTGCAATTTGCCGCGCCGACAGGTCGAGGCCGACAAACGTCGCATCTGGATACTGCATCGCCGTGGGAACAAGATTGCCCCCCGCCGCACATCCCAGTTCAAGGACGCGACAGCGTTCCAGCGGCGCCGGTGTCATGCCGAACAGCTGAGCGGTGGTGGCGAGGCGATCCGGGTGGGATTGCGCAAACGCCTGGCTCACATAGGGAATGACGTCGTAGGCGTTTTCAACAGTGTTGCTCATTCTGGTGCTGCCTTTCTTGGCGTAAGCGGAGTCGTCCGGCGCACACGACAAGGACAGGTCAATGCCTGGCCGCGCGAATGCTAACGCGGTTGTTGCTACTTGTATTTGATGGCAATGCCGCGAAACGCCGGAATGGCTTGGCCACCGGTATTCTCGTTCTTGCCCGTGGTGGGGTTGAGTTGCGGCACTACCGGCGCTTGCCGGCTGACATCCTGCAGGATCACCGCATCCGCGCCGAGCAATGCCGCCTGCGTGCGGATCTGCGCGAGCACCTGCGTTCGCGCCGCACCCGGTTCGCCAGGCACGTTGATGGTGGCAATTTCCAAAAAGGGTCGCGTTGGCGGCGCTTCCAGAACGTCGACAAACTGTGTCGGCGCATAGGTCGGCACGCCCGCGTTGCGCACCACCATCGGGTTCGATGCGGTGCACGCTGCCAGCGCGATTGCAACACCGCACGCGGCGGCGAAACGAAGAACATGCATCAAAAATCTCCTGTAGTCGGGTTACGTCTGTCCGCAGTGGCGTAGGTCGCGACGGCACACGTAACGCCATTCCCCGCCCGCCATTTGTCGGATCAAATGGTCATCCAAGCCACGAATTGTGCCTGAAAAGAAAAGGCGCCCGTGGGCGCCCTTTCCATGGGCTCCGGGAAAGCCCCGAAGCCTGTTCTGACGTCAGCTGCAGACCGGCGGGAAGCCCGGGCAGACGTTGACCGGCGAACCGGTGATCAACAACGAATACGTGTTGAGATGCGCTGCACTCGGGTTGGCCACAAAGCCAAACGTGGTCGGTGCCGGCTGCTGGATCTGGTAGATCGTCGGTGCACCTGCCACCGGCTTCA
>JBDTTY010000067.1:0-9190 GCA_040007975.1 Betaproteobacteria bacterium
AGGTGTGCGCCGCCAGTACAAAATCGATCGACACCAACGCGTTGAGTGGCATCAACTCCACGTTGGGGTCGAACGGCATTTGCGCTTTGAGATGCGGGAGGATGGTGTTGGTGGCCGGTGATGTGAATAGCACGGTGTAGCCATCGGGAGGCAACTGCGCGACCATCTGCGCGCCGATCAGACCCGCAGCACCGGGCTTGTTCTCGACGACGATGGTGGTGTTGAGCGATTTGCGCGTCTCGTCGGCCATGATGCGTGCGATGGCATCGATCAAGCCACCCGTGGCAAACGGTACGACAAACCGGATGGGCTTGGACGGAAAATCCTGCGCCTGGGTTACACCGGCACCCACCATCATCGCCGCGGCCAGCAGCCAGCGTCGGGTCTTGCAGTTCGTCAGATTCATTGCGAGGTCTCCTGATGCGTTGAAAACGATGTGCCGTGAGGCGCTGCGTGCATGACCGTGTATGCTCACGGCCGTCCAATGTCGCGAGATCGTTCGCGTTGCCATGTCCACCATCAACAAGCCGCGCACCTCCAAGCGCTATCACGTTCCGGGTCTGGAACGCGGCCTCGACCTGCTCGAATTGCTGAGTGCCGATCGCCAGCCCGCGACCGTCGCTGACCTCACGCGCCGCCTCGGTCTGCCACGGTCCTCGGTGTTTCGCCTGCTGCATACACTCGAAGACAAGGGTTACCTGCAGGTCGATCCCACGGGCAAGACGTTTGTGCTTGGCGCGCGCGTGCTGCAATTGGGCTATCAATTTCTGGCGTCGCGCGATGTAGTGCAACTGGCGCGTGGTGACATCGAAGCGCTGGCGCGCACCACCGGCATCTCCGCCCACCTCGTTGTTCGCGACGGCCGCGATATTGTCTACGTGCTGCATGCGCTGGGGAGTTCCACCTTCGTCAGCAATCTCGGGATCGGCGATCGACTGCCGGCGCATGCGACCCCGACCGGACAGTTCCTGCTGTCGGATCTTGCACCCGATGAACTCGCCAGGCTCTATCGCGGCGTCAAGCTCGAGCCAACGTCGCCGCTGTCGCCCAAAAACGTGCCGGCGTTGACCAAGGTCATCGCCACTGCGGCCGCAACCGGCTATCTGGTGAGTCTTGGTGCTGTGCATCGTGGCGGCATGACGATCGCGGCGCCGGTGCGCGATGCGGGCGGGCATGTGATCGCCGGCATTGATATCTCCGGTCCGGACGACGCCTTCGATCGTCGCGAGGTGCACGGGCGCTACAAGAAAGCAGTGCTGGCTGCTGCGGCCACGATTTCCGCGCGACTGGGTTTCGTGGCCTGAGTGCTTCGATTCACGCATGTTGGGCCACGCGGTCCGGCAATGATGACAATGCTGCCGCAAGCGCCGCGACCGAGATGTCGACGATCGCGTCGATCTCCTCGCCGGTCACGATATACGCCGGTGCGAACAGCACATGGTCGCCGGCGACACCGTCGGCAGTTCCGCCACTGGGATAGCAAAGCAGACCCCGTGCTTGTGCCTCGTGCTTGATGCGCGCATGGAGCGTCAACGCAGGATCAAAAGGCGTGCGCGATGCGCGGTCAGCGACGAGTTCGACCGCAAGAAACAGGCCGCGCCCGCGGATATCGCCGACATGGGGATGCGCGTCCAGCCGCTCGTGCAGAAGCCTGCGCAGGCGCGCACCCATGGCAATCACGTTGTCGAGCAGTTGGTCGTCCTCGATTGCGCGCAGGACGGCCAGCGCCCCGGCGCAACATGCAGCGTGACCCATGTACGTATGCCCGTTGGCCAGAGTGGCGCTGCCGGCACGGATGACATCGACGATGCGTTCGTGCACCAGTACCGCGCCGATGGGTTGGTAACCAGCACCAAGTCCCTTGGCCACGGTGATGAGGTCGGCGCCGATCCCTTCCTGTTCCAGCGCGAACAGCGACCCGGTGCGGCCCATGCCACACATGATCTCGTCGGCGATGAACAGCACGTCGTGCCGGTCGCAGATCTCGCGGATCCGCGCGAAGTATCCCGGCGCTGCGGTGACACAGCCAGCGGTGGCGCCGACGACGGGCTCTGCGACAAACGCGCAAACGCGCCCGGGTCCCGCGGCAATGATGGCGGTGTCGAGTTCGTCGGCGGCACGACGACCATACGCCACCGCGGTCTCATCGGGGCGGCGGCATCGATATTCGTTGCAGGCGGGGATGCGCAGGACATTGCTGAACAGCATCGGCGCGTAGGGACGCCGTCGCGCAAGATTGCCGCCGATGGCAAGCGCACCAAGTGTGTTGCCGTGATAGCTTGCTTCGCGCGAAATGATCGTGTCGCGTTGCGGCTGTCCGCGCTCCAGCCAATATTGCCGCGCGAGTTTGAGTGCGGCCTCGACGGCAACGGATCCTTCATTCACGAACAGTGCGCGCGCAATGCCGCTGGGCGCACGCTCCACGAGATAGGTGGCCAGCGCCTCCATCGGCTCGTTGGTGAAGAACGACGTATGCACGGCGGGGAGTGTGTGCAGCTGCGCGCACACCGCGTCGATCACGCGTGAATCACTGTGGCCGAGACACGAGACGGCGGCGCCACCCGATGCATCGAGATAGCGCTTGCCGGTGTCGTCGACGAGATAGCAACCCTCGCCGCGAACCGCCATCGGCAATGAGGCGTCAAGCTTGCGGTGGAACACCGCGCTGCTCCGTGCGGCGTTGGTCGTCATGTTCATAGGTGAACACATTACCCACATGTGGACAACCTGTCCATCCTGCTCGACAATGGCATGCCTCGACGTGCATTGTCCCGGCCAATTCCCACGCCATCGGATTAAACCTTGCGCTACGGCGTCCCCAACCATCTCGCCCGCCTTTACGCGCGGCTGCCGCATGCCCTGCACTGGCAGGGTCCCAGCAACGATTGGGTGCGGGCCACGCGTCCGGGTTTGTCGCTCCACTCGTTCATTGAGGGCCTGGCGCTGGCTTCAGATGGCACCGCGTACCTGGCCGACGTGCCGTATGGTCGCGTGTTTCGCATCGACGCCGCCGATCGTGCATGGACCTGTGTGCTCAATGACGGCAGTGAACCGCACGGGCTTTGGCTCGAGACCGCGACACGGATGGTCATCGTGGATCATCGACACGGTTTGCGTGCACTGGATCTTGACACGCTGATCGTGACGCCACGATGTGAGGCGCCAACCGACGGCGCATTTCACGGCCTGTCTGATCTCGCCATCGATGGCGACGGCGCGATCTGGTTTACCGATCCCGGTCGATCGAGCCTTTCCGATCCGTATGGACGATTATTTCGACTGTCGCCGACAGGTGAGCTCACGGTCGTGCTCGAGCGCCTGCCGTATCCCAACGGCGTCGCGATCACGCCTGATGGCAAGGACGTGCTGGTGGCCATGACTCGTGCCAATGCAGTCTGGAAATTGTCACGCACCGTTGCTGCGTCGGCGCTGCCCATGCTTGGCCACTATTTGCAACTGAGCGGCGGTCTCGGGCCCGATGGGTTGGCCATTGGCGCGCACGGGTGTCTTGCGGTCGCGCATGCCCAGGCAGGCTGTGCGTGGCTCTATGACGCGACGGGCACACTGCTGGCGCGCATCGCGATTCCCGACGGCATGTGGACGACATCGGTTCGCTTTGCGCCGTGGTCGCCTGGTCAGCTTTTCATCGCCGAAGCGCAGACCGGCTCGATCTACGAATTTGACTGCACGGACATTCTGGAGGAGCACGCGTGAGTACGTTGAAGGTGCAAGGCTATTGGCCCGCGACGGTGACCCCATTCGACGCATCCGGGGCGCTGCGCTACGACGATTTTCGGCGCATCGTGCGCTGGTTGGTGGATGGCGGTGCACAAGGCATTTGCATTGCCGGCGACAACGGCGAATCGTGGGCGCTCACGCCTGACGAGCGGGGCCGGTTGGTGCGCGAGGCGCGCGCCGAGGTCGGTACCGAATTTCCGCTGGTGCTGGGCGCGAGTGCGCCTACTACGCGGCAATCGATCGCCTATGCGGAAATTGCGGCGCGCGAAGGTGCCGACGGTATCCTGCTGATGCCGCAGACCTATGTGCTGAAGGCCACGCGCGCCGAGCTCGTCTCCCACTTTCGCAAGGTCGGTGCTGCGGTTGCGTTGCCCATCGTTGCCTACAACAGTCCGCGTCGCGCCGGCATTGCATTGACCGTGGATGACCTGGCGGCAATTGTCGACGCCGCGCCGATCGTGGGCCTCAAGGAGTCCACCCGCGATATGGCGCATCTGTCGGAGGTGATTCGACGATTAGGTGAACGCATTGCGATCATGACCGGACCTGCGTCGTTCGTGCTGCCGGCGATCGCACTTGGCGCGCATGGATTCATTTCTAGTGGACCCGAACTGCTGGGCCCGCTTGCGTCCCGCCTGATGGACTTGGGCCATGCCGCGCCAAGTGCCGAGTCCCGTCACGCGCATCACGCGCTGAATCGCGTTTACGAGGCGCTGATGTCCTTCGGCACATGGCCTGCCGCATTGAAGGCGGGGGTCAATCTCATGGGTCAACCCGCCGGCGTGCCGCGGGACCCCGTGCAACCATTGCCAAGCGATGCGTGTGATCGCCTGGCAACATTGCTGCGCGGGCTTGGCGCGCCGGTGGTCGCCGCGTAGAGCGCCGGGCATCGCGGGCCGTGGCAGGACGGCTCAACCCACGACGCCGGCCGCGCGAAGCGATGCAATGTCCACTGGCGCCAGTCCAAGCTCGCGGAGTATCTCGTCGCTGTGTTCGCCAACACCGGGCGCCGGGCGATCGAGCGTCGGACCGTCATGCTCGAAGCGAAACGCCGCCACCGGGACGACGGGTGAATGTTCGTTGGCACGGTCGAGCAGCGCACGATGCGCCAGTTGTGGATCACGTGCAGCTTCGTCCAGGCCGCGCACGCGTTCGGCGGGAATGCCGATCTCGTGGAAGAACATCATCCACTGGTGCGCGTCGCGTTCACTCAGGCGCTGTGTCAACACGTCGCGCATCGCGCTCGCATGCGACCACAATTGCTCCCACGACTCGAGGGCAGCAAAGTCCGGTCGCTCCAGCGCGATCCACAGTTGATGATTCTGCTGCGGCGTGAAAGCGCCGAGCATCAGCAGGCCATCGGCCGTCGCGTAGCAACCCAGCCCCGCTTCGGCGCGTATCGGCGTAGTGCCTTGCAACGTAGCGGCCAACTCAGGCGCCATCATCGTCAGGGCCGCGTCGAACATCGCGCAGTCGATGCGCTGTCCGCGGCCGTCGCGTTCGCGCTGGAACAATGCCGAGGCGATGGCAAAGGCAGCGCACCAGCCGCTGGCATAATCGACGAATGACGCGCCGGTCTTTATCGGTCCGCTGGCCGCGGTTCCGGTGCGCGTCATGATGCCGGATGCTGCCTGCAGTACGTTGTCGTAGGCATTGACGTGTGCGCGCGGACCCGATTGACCGTAGCCCGTGATCGAGCAGAGGATCAGCGCGGGATTGGCGCGCTGCAGTGTGGCGTCATCCAGTCCGAGCGCGGCCAGAGCACCAGCACGATAGTTATCGACCAGCACGTCCGCCTCTGCGGCGAGACGAAGCAGGATGTCACGACCGCGTACATCCTTGAGGTTGAGTGCCAGCGCACGTTTGTTGCCTCCCTGAACCTCGAAATTGAGACCGCGCAGCGCCGCATTTTGCGTGGCATCCGGGCCGCGTCCGCGTGCACAGTCGGGCATCGTGGGCGATTCGATCTTGATCACGTCGGCACCAAGTACGGCGAACTGGTAAGTGCAGAACGGCCCCGCCAGTACATGCGTAAGATCGAGCACGCGCACGCCGTCGAATGATCGCGGCATCAACTTCTCCACGTTGAGGTCGAGATGACCGGGCGAATCTATTCGAACTTGAGCTTGGCGCTGGTGACGATGACCGCATAGGCATCGCGGTCGGCCTTGATGCGCTCGGCAAAGGCGGCGGACGTCGCGAAGCTTGTCAACACGCCTTGTTTGACGAGCTGCTCCTGCACCTTGGGATCGTTCATGGCCTTGCTGGCGGCGGCATTCAGCCGGGCCACGACGTCGGGCTTCATGCCGGCCGGCCCGACCAGACCAATCCACGAATGCAATGTGAACTGCGGATAGCCTTGCTCCTTCATCGTTTTCACGTCCGGCAGCTCGGGCCAGCGACGTTCATTGGTCGTGGCGAGCACGCGGATCTTGCCGGCCTTGGCCAGCTCCACGACTTCGCCCGCAATCATCAGCGGGACGTGACCCGCAGTCAGATCGTTGAGCGCTGGTCCGCTACCCTTGTAGGCGACGTGGATGATGTCGATGCCGGCAGCGATTTTCAAAAGCTCACCGGCGAAGTGCCCATAGGTGCCGATGCCTGACGTCGCGAAGCCGTAGGTGCCCGGCTTTTCCTTGGCGAGCTTGACCAGGCCGGCAATGTCGGTGACGCCAACCGAAGGATGCGCACCGACAAACGTGAAGCCCTCGACCAGATTGGCGATCGGCGTGAAGTCCTTGACCGAATCGTAAGGAAGTTTAGGATCGACATTGGGCAGGATCGCGTGCGTGCCTGCGGAGGCGAGCAGCAACGTATAACCATCCGGCGCGGCTTTGGCGACGAGGTCCGCGCCAATGCTGCCGCCGGCGCCGGCACGATTGTCGACGACGAACGGCTGTCCGAGTTGTTCGCTCAAACTTTGCCCCAATAATCGCGCGATGACATCGACGCGCCCGCCTGGTGCAAACGGGACGACGATCCGCACGGGTTTGGACGGATAGGCTTGCGCATACGCGTCGGCGCCAACGCTTGCGAACACGGCAAGTGCAACCATCGCGGTAAAGGCCCGAACCTGATCAAATCGAATCATCGCGGCTTCTCCTGGCGTTTTTGTCGGCGTATTGGACCGCACCTGCGCATCATCAGGCCGTTTCCGACGACAGCACGATTTTGCCCTGCATAACTGCACATCAGTTTACGGGGATCTTCAATGGAACGCGAAACGAATCTGTACACGACGGCGCCGAGGCCCCGCGGCGCGTATGTCAGCAAAAATGACATGCCACCAGTTCTGCCAATTGAATTCGGCACGTCGAAAACTGGGGTGGGCACCACGAAGGTAAACACGAATGCCAGCGCCGACTTGGCTGACAAAAATGAAGCGGCGTCGACGCGCTATTTCATCCGTTCGAAATACACGGGGAAAGTCTGCTTCTGCACCGCTTGATAATATATCCCGACCAGCCGATCCTGTTTGGCGTCGTAAGTGAGCGGATAGGTGCTGCCGGGATAGTCGGGGGCCCGCAACTCGACGAATACCTTCAAGGCCGTACTGTCGCGCGTAGCTTCAGCTTTGGCGACATTGATCGGGTTGGGATTGCGATACGTCGCGCTGATCCTGCCGCTGGCATCGCCGCCACGAATCTCGAGAATGTATCCGCCGTCCGGCCGCTGCCAGCGGCCGGACAACGTCGAGAGCGCACTGGCTTCAGCATGAACGGCCAACGCGAATCCCGCCATGCCGGATGCCAGCATGGCGGATGCGATCACCAGCAATGTGCGGCGTTGCATAGTCGCAATTACTCGCTCATCTTGTTGTTGCGCTGTGCCGCCTGAAGTTTTGCGATGTCGGCCGGTGACAGCTGCGGCCGATCGAGCTTGAGTGTGAGCTTGTTGAGCTTGGCGGTCAGCGTGAACGGTGGCTTGTAGTCGGCGTCGTTCACGCCGGTCAGCGTGTCGGAACCGATGTCGAAGCTCTCGTCCCACTGCAGGATCATTGGAAGCGTCTTCGGCATCGTCTTTGTAGCCACGATCTTGCCGTCCACCTTGAGCGTACCCGTGCCTGGGCGGCCGACGCCACTGAAACTGTTATACGCCAGCGTGCCCGGCCCGATGCCTTCGTACTTGAACTCGAACTCTACCGTGTGCCGGCCCGGCGACAGCGCGTCGGCGCCTTCCCACTTGATACGTTCGAGGTCGAGCAAGTTCCATAGCCACACGGGCTTGCCTTTGAGCAGATAAAAGCCATAGCCTCCGAAACGCCCGCCGGAAGTCAGGATCATGCCCTCGGCGCCACCCTGCGGCACGTCGATGTCGGCGGTGACCGTGTACGACGTGTTTAGCAGTAGTGGCGAATCACCCTGCGGCAGGCCGACCATCGGCCGCGTGTAGACGAATTCGCTGCGTCCAGCAGTGATGTTGGGGCGCGGCGCGACGATCCGGGCCGCCACGGATGCGTCCATGGGCAGCACCTGGTACTTCTTCGCTTCCGCGAGGAAACTCTTGCGCATCGCCGCGACCTTCGCCGGATGTTTGGCCGCGATGTCGTTGGACTGGGTGAAGTCCTTGGACAGGTCGTAGAGCTGGAACACCTGGTTGTTCAGCGGATCGGGGTTGGCCGGGCCGAACGCCTCCCATGGCGCACGATTGACCTTGGTGCTCAGGAGCCAGCCGTCGTCGTAGAGCGCCCACTGTCCCATCATCTCGAAGTACTGCTTCTTGTGCCGCGACGCCACCTTGGCATTCTTCGGATCGAAGGTGTAGGCGAAGCTCGTGCCTTCTATCGGCGCCTGCTTGATGCCGTCGACCATCTCCGGCGCCTTGATGCCGGCGGCCTCGAGAATGGTGGGCACGACGTCGATCACGTGAACGAATTGTTCGCGCAGGGCTCCCTTGTCCTTGATCCGAGCCGGCCACGACACCACCATGTTCTGGTTGACGCCGCCGAGTCGCGAGGCGTTTTGCTTGAACCAGTCGAAAGGCGTATCGAACGCCCACGACCAGCCGGCCGACATGTGGTTGTACGTTTGCTCGGTGCCCCATACGTCGTAGAACTTCATCTGCGCATCGACCGGGACGCTGACGCCGTTGAAGAACGCGACTTCGTTCGGCGTGCCGAGCGGTCCGCCTTCCGCGCTGGTGCCATTGTCGCCGTTGATGTAGATGATCAGCGTGTTGTCAAGCCTGCCCAAGTCCTCGAAGGCCTTGATGACCCGGCCGATTTCGTGGTCGCTGTAGGCGGCGTACGCGGCGAAAACGTCAACCTGGCGGATGAAGAGCTTCTGCTCCTCGGAGGACAGCTTGTCCCACGGTTTGAGCACGTCGTCCGGCCAGGGTGTCAGCTTGGAATCCTTGGGGATCACGCCAAGCTTCTTCTGGTTTTCGAAGATGCGCTCGCGCAGCTTGTTGTAGCCGTCGTCGAACAGATGCATTGCGCCGATCTTGTCCACCC
>JBDTTY010000068.1:0-9185 GCA_040007975.1 Betaproteobacteria bacterium
TTGAAACGGAACCTGCGGTGCGGTAGGCGTCCAACCGCTGGCCTGATAATTGAGATTGGTATCGCAACCCAATGGCGTGTACGTCCAGGGCGCGCCCTGGGCGGTTGAGCCCACGACGCACGTCTGAATCACGCCGACGGGGTAGGTGAGCGTGCCACCCAACGTGCAGGTGTAGGGACACCCAGCGGTCGTCTTGGGCCAACCGGCGGCGCCGGTCTTGCACCAGATCTGGCGATTGCCACCATTGCGATAGAAATACTTGGGGTCATTGACCGTTCCGGTCGACCGGTTGTATGGGTAGTTGTAGTCGTCCACGACGGCGGGCGCCCCGGCGATCGCGTCATAGCTGGTGCCGTTGATGCGGCAATCCTGCCCGGCAGTGGCAGAGTACTCACCGTTGACATCGCCCACCGCTGCCAGGTTGACAGGATTGGCGGTCGGCCAATCGGTGTTGCAATACACGGAAACGTTCACTTTGGTGATCAGGTTGCTCGTTGTTCCGGACAGGTATGGATCGAGCTTGACCGCGGTCCATGCGGCCGTTTTGGTCGAAGTCATCATCTTGTAGATGGTGGTGGCCGGCAGCCCGTCGGGTGCCGCATAAGTGGCCTGGTTGCCGGCACCATCGATCGGCGGTTCGTAGCTGACGTCCGGGTTGTAGTAGAGCTTGTTGAATTCGGCCGCAAACATGGGCACGTCGCGACCCCACGTGAATGAGGCGCCGCAACCGGTGGTCCCGTTGCCTGCCGAATGCCGGCAATACCCAGGCCCCGCATTGTTGGGCGCGGATTGCCCCGGGCCGGTCATCACGAAGTCCGGAATATGACTCAACAACATGCTGCCGGAGTCATCAAGCGTGTACAGCAGATTGGGCTTAGCTGCCACCTTGGCCGCAATGGGCAGATCGGTGAGGAGGGTGGCCGCGGCCCACGCCGGGCCTATCGGCGCCAAAGCCATCACCAGTGCCATCGCGCCGGCTATTGATTTGCGGGCAAGTGTTGAAGTTGTTGTCATGATGAGTCCAGTGGAATCGATGGCTAGCGCAACATGGCTTGCGCGTACGTGACCGTATTGGCAGGGCCGTCCACGCGAATAGTGACGCGATACAACGGTGCGGGCGGCACGCTGGGCGCCTCCTCCATTGCAGTGCCTGCGGTCGAAACTTTTGGCACCAGCAGATCGCATGCCTGCAGGCCGGTGGTCGTGAGCGGATCGCCGGTGAATGGTCCGGGTGCCGGTGCGCTGCCTTGGCACACGCGTTCGATCACCCAGCGCACCGAGTACAGCGGCGGAGAACTCGTGTCGTCATATTTCTCGAACGTGACGGGATAGGTGAGCGAGGCAGGGGTTGGCCCGTAAAGCATGGCCGGGATTCCGTTGGGTCGCGCGCCTGCCTGAAGGTTGGCGAAATAGTTGTGGTTCACGTCGTGGTTGAAGGGATCGGCAATTGATCCCGGTCCGCCTTGAAACAGCGCATCGGTGGCACGCTCGATCGCATAGTTGATGGGGCCGAGGGTTCCCTGCTTCGTCGCCAGATTGCCCGCAATCGACGCGCCGGTATCCACCGATCGGATCAGCGCGACTGCCGCGAGGCTGAGTACGACCATTGCCACGAGGGCGACGAACAGCACCACGCCGCGCTGTGGATTGCGCATCGACACGGATGAAGAAAGAGACGCGCGAGAGTGGGTCATAGCGGATGCCAGATGGAATTGCGCAGCGGAATGGTCGCCTCGTAGATCCTGTAGCGCCGAAAGTCGTTGAGTACCGTGTTGTTGATCTGCATCCGCCCTTGGCACGTTGCGTTGTTGGCGGCACAGTTGAAAAGCCAGGCCGTTTGATTCTGGAGTTTGCCGTTGGCGTTGCCGGCAGAGATGTCCTGCTTCACGTCATCCTCACTGCGCACGACGATGGCGATGCGGATGGCCTTGATCGTACGGATGCGCGCCGAGTTTGCGGCAGGCGCAGGTACGGCCTGAAATGAGGCGATCGAATAATCGACGCCATTGCCGCAGGTATTGCTGTTGTCAGCGGACGTCCAGCAGTCGACCAAGTGCAGCGGATCGGCGTCGGTATCTATGCCGTATTGCGCCTTCAACAGCACGATGTTTTGCGCGACGGGGACGGGAGTGGCCGCGACGGCAAGGCCGGGGTTGGCATCCGTGCTGTCAAGTTGTTGCTTGGCGGCGTTGACCGAATAGGTCGTGCGGGTGACCTGCGAGCCGAGATTGATGGCGCGGGAACCGGTCGAGTGATCGAACGTCGTACCTGCCTTGAACGTATAGGACAGCGCGATCGTGCCGCCCACGTCCGCCGGCGGATAGGGGTTGAGCGACGGATATTGCGTGATACCTGTGACCTGCACGAGTGCGCAATTGGTGGCCGCCGCCGCAGTCTCGGTGGCAATGACCCAATCATTGATCTTGAAGCCATTGGGGCTGATGACGGGCAGCGGGCTGGGTGACGCGCCGGTGCCACCGAACGATGCGGCATGAACGATGGTGGGGGAATTGCTGTAGAACACGGTGACGCTGTCGCTGGTGTTCGGGCTGCCCCCGTCGCCGACCAGTGCCGGGATGGGTCGCAGCCGCCATTCGTCGCATCGCGCCAAGGCATCAAGTCCTTGATCGGTCATCAAACCATTGCCGCCGCTCGCCAACTCGCGATTGAGCACGAACTGCGCGAGTTGCCCGGTGACCTGGGCATCGGAAATGCCGATCGTGCTGCGCTTGTACGCCTCCGCCACGATCAACGTGTTGTAGATCACCAGAACGACGACCAGCCCGATCAGCAGGCCGACCATCGTCTCAATGATGCCGACGCCGCGTTGCTGCGAGCGCGTTGATCCAAGCATGCGGGGGCTCGTGTTCATCAATTGATCGGCCGCACCGTTGCGGCCATTTGATATTGGTGTTCCCACGGGGACGACGGCGGCTGCCAGAACACGGTGACCAGCACGTCGAAACCGGTGGTGGCTGTCGCACCACGCTGCGTTATCGTGATGGTTGGCGCCGTGATCGAACCAGGCAGGCGTTGCTGCACCACCGCCTTGAAATCGTTGTAAGGCGTGCCGCCCACCGCGAAATCCGTATCCATCGTATTGGGGTCGGAGATCCACATGCGGCTGATCACATCGCTGGCAAGGAACGCGGCCTCGCTGCGAAATTGAGATTCGTCCACGTCCTGCATCGCGCGCGCCTGCAGGCCGACCAGACCCAGTACGCCGAGTGCGACGATCAGGATGGCGATCAGCGACTCGAGCAGAAAACTGCCGCGTTGCAGTTGTCCGGAAGTGGGCAGCGGGGGACGAGTATTTTTCATGTCAAATGGTGCAAAAGCGTGGCGATGTCGAATCGGATACGGCGGGGTCACACACCTTGATACCGGTGCGACCACCGCCGACGAGGACCGTGAGTGGGCGGGTGCCGCTACTGACCGCGCTATGCGATATCGCAATCTCGCGGACGGGTAGCGTCAGATCAACGTTAGGGTTGGTGATGCCGCCAAATGGGTTGAACGTCGTTTGGGTGGCGGTGGCGGGAGTCGTCACGAATTGCGCAAGCCTTGCGCCTTCGGCAAATACCGCGACCTGCAATGTCGTGCCGGCTGCATCCTGAACCTGCCAGCCGCCTGAGCCGGTGGTCGGATCGAGAATGAGCACGACTGACTCGTTACGTTTCACCGCTTCGGCCTGGGCATAGCGCATGCCGCTGACGATGGATTCGGCGGCGGCACGGATCTGCGAATCGGCAACCCAGACCGAATAACTTGGTGCGGCCATGATGAGCAGCAACACCGCGACCGCGAGCGCGATCATCATCTCGATCAGCGTAAACCCGCGGTTGGGTTGCAATTTCACGAGCATTCGCCGTTCTTGCGGATAAACCAGCACGTCGCCGAGACCCAAGGGGCCGGGCCCGCCGCCGATTTGACGTTGGCCTGATTGACGGTGAGCACAAAACTGCCCATACCCTTCGCGGCACGCCCGGTTGCTGTCAATGTGTAGGTCGTGGCGGACGGTGCTGCGCAGCTGACGTCGAAAGCCCGCCCCGTGTCGCCGTTGTAGTTGGCGGTGGCGAGGATCGCGGCATCATCAATGCCGCAATTGGCGCCGGACTGGTAGGTGCGGTTGTCCATGAAATATCGCTCCTGCTGCGAGCGCAGGTCGGCCAGCTTGCTTTGTGCTTCCATCAGTTTGCCGCGCATGACGGATTCGCTGTAATTGGGAATGGCGATCGCCGCCAGAATGCCGACAATGGCCACCACGACCATGACTTCGATCAAAGTGAAGCCGCGGGTGCGAAGAACCGATGACTGTTGAATACGGGGCATGGCACGAACTCCTCTCGGGGTGAGCGCATAGTAGGTGGCGGCGTCGCTCACGTGCAATGCCGTGCTGACTAGTGGTTTCGGGAAGGGAATGGACGGTAGGGCAGGGTCCTGCGTCGCGCCCGTGCGCCGGGTGTCGTCCGGTCGGTGCGTGGCGACGCGGTCGTGGCGAAACTATGGACAAATCATCTTGGATCGGGCAATGCGTACGCGTCCGCTTCCTACCAGCACGACATCCACCGCCCGAAATCCCGATTTGCACACGGTAAACGTCCCCATCTGCAGCGCGCCGCTCAGCATGCGCGCATGCCCGAACGCTGTATAGGATACGTAGTCAGCCAGCGGTTTGTTGGAAGCGACGTTTATCCCCTTGGTGGGCGGCTCGACACGGATGACCACATCGTCGCCGTCGACCTCGCCTTTGTTGCCCGTGTCTTCGTGCATCAGAAAACCCTGATTCCAATCGCCGGTATCGGCGCATTGGACACCGTCGGGTGATTTACACAAATTGACACGATGTCCGCGCTTGATAGCCTCAGATCGTGCATGTTGCATGCTTTTGGCGAGAGATCGGGCCTGATTCATCACTTGCTCGTCGCCAATCCAGCGACCGTACGAAGGCACGACAATGGCCAGAAGCAGGGCAGCGATCAACACGACGACGACCATTTCGAGCAACGAAAAGCCGGTTGCAGGCCCCTTGGATGACACGGCAATGCCGTTGCTGACTGGAGGGTGATCCGATGGAACTCGATGGGTACGCATGGATGCATGGCCTCCGGATCGGCGGCGCGCGAGCGCGCCCGGGCTTGCCATGACGGTAGCGGGAGGGTTGGGGCTGTCGCCATCGGACCGATGACCTAGGCCGAGTGGTCTATTGACTGTCAGTCAAACGCTTGACAAGTTATAGTTTAGTTCTAAAATAAATACGCGATGGTGGAACGGCGCGCAGTCGAACGACAGCGCGTGCAGCCCTCGAAATTCTCTCCGGAAGTCGCAATGGCCTCGATGCGGATACTTTGTCTGGGTGGTGGTCCTGCCGGGCTCTATACGGCGCTGCTGATGAAGAAGGCGGACCCGCAACGCGTGGTGCGTGTGGTCGAGCGCAATCGCCCGGGCGACACGTTCGGGTGGGGCGTGGTGTTCTCCGACCAAACGCTGGGCAACCTCGAGGCCGCGGATGCGGTGACCGCCGGCGAAATCGTCGGCGCGTTCAATCGATGGGATGACATCGATGTGCACTTCAAGGGGCGCACGGTCACATCCGGTGGGCACGGCTTCTGCGGCATCGGACGCAAACGTCTGCTCAATATCCTGCAGGCGCGGTGCGAGGCACTTGGTGTCGAACTCGTCTACGACGACGAAATTGCCGACGACCTGGCGGCGGCGCGCGCGTTCAATGCCGATCTGGTCGTCGCGTCGGACGGACTCAACAGCCGGATTCGCACCCGTTACGCGGAAACTTTCGACCCGGACGTCGACCTGCGCCAATGTCGCTTTGTCTGGCTGGGCACGCGCAAACTCTTTCCCGCGTTCACGTTTGCCTTCGTCGAAACGTCGCATGGATGGGTGCAGGCGCATGCGTATCAATACGACGGCAACACGTCGACATTCATCGTGGAAATGCCCGAAGCCACCTGGCGCGCAGCCGGCATCGAGGCAATGTCGCAGGAAGACGGTGTCGCGTGGTGCGAGCGGGTCTTCGCACCCTGGTTGGATGGCAATCCGTTGCTGTCGAATGCCAAACATCTGCGCGGGTCGGCCAACTGGATTCGCTTTCCGCGTGTGGTTTGCCGCCACTGGGTGCACTGGAATGCGATCGAAGGCCGACACGTCCCGGTCGTGCTGATCGGAGACGCCGCGCACACGGCGCACTTTTCGGTAGGGTCGGGCACCAAGCTTGCACTGGAGGACGCGATTGCATTGGCTCGCGCAGTTGATGCAGCCCCGGACCTCGCCACTGCGCTCACCACCTATCAGGCCGAGCGCTCGCTCGAAGTGTTGAAGATCCAGAATGCGGCGCGCAACTCGACCGAATGGTTCGAGAACGTGGCCCGGTACTCGGCGTTTGAGGCCGAGCAATTTGCGTACAGTCTGCTGACGCGAAGCCAGCGCATCTCGCACGAGAATCTGCGTTTGCGCGACGCCAAATTCGTGGCGCACATCGAAGGTTGGTTTGCGCGGCGGGTGCGCCCCGCCGCGGTACCGACGCCGCCGATGTTCACGCCGTTCACATTGCGTGGTGTGACGCTGAAAAATCGCGTGGTGATGTCGCCGATGGCACAGTATTCGTGCGTCGACGGCACACCCGACGACTACTATCTTGTCCATCTGGGCAGTCGTGCGCATGGCGGCGCCGGATTGGTGTTCACCGAAATGGTATGCGTTGCTCCCGATGCGCGGATTTCGCCGGGATGTGCGGGCCTTTACACGGATGAACACACGACCGCGTGGAAGCGGATCGTCGATTACGTGCATGCGCGGACCTCGGCCAGGATCGCGTTGCAGTTGGGTCATGCCGGCCCCAAAGGCTCGACGCAACTGGGTTGGGAAATTGCGGATGCTCCCTTGCCGTCGGGCAACTGGCCGCTGATCGCACCGTCCGCCATCCCGTACGGTCCCGACAATCAAGTGCCGCATGCGATGACTCGCGTGGACATGGACCGGGTGCGCGACGAATTTGTCGCCGCCACGCGGCGCGGTGCGGCAGCCGGTTTCGACTGGCTCGAATTGCATTGCGCACACGGCTACCTGATGTCGGCATTTCTGTCGCCACTGACCAATCATCGCGATGACGACTATGGGGGTACGCTGTTGCGGCGTGCGCGCTATCCGCTCGAAGTGTTCGGTGCGATGCGCGCGGTGTGGCCTCAGGACAAGCCGATGTCGGTACGCATTTCCGCACATGATTGGGTCCCTGGCGGCAACACGCCGGACGACGCAATCGAATTGGCGCGACTGTTCCACGCTGCCGGCGCCGACCTGATTGACGTGTCGTCCGGACAAACCACGCGCGCCGCCAAGCCGGTGTACGGCCGGATGTACCAGACGCCATTTGCCGATCGAATCCGCAATGAGGCCGGCATCGCCACGATGGCAGTCGGCGCCATCTTCGAGCCCGATCACGTCAACAGCATCCTGATGGCGGGTCGCGCCGACTTGTGCGCGATCGGCCGCCCGCATCTGGCCGATCCCTATTGGACATTGCACGCGGCGGCGTCGCTGGGCGTGCACGATGTGGCATGGCCATCGCAGTATCTGTCCGGCAAGGATCAACTCGAGCGCAACCTGCTGCGTGCCGCGCAGATGGCCAACGAGCGGCCCGAAGCCAACGGCTGAATGAACATCTTGAACGCCAACCCTGTCGATGCGGCAGCCAAGTCCGTGGTCTTTGCCGACGCCGAAACGCGCGGCACCGACGATCACCACGACTCATTGCGTCTCTGGTTGCGGTTACTGACCTGCACGCAGATGGTGGAGCGCGAAATCCGCGCACGATTACGGGAGCGGTTTTCGATCACGTTGGCCCGATTTGATCTGCTGGCGCAGCTGGAGCGCCATCCGCAGGGACTGCGCATGGGTGAACTGTCGCGTCGACTGATGGTGACCGGCGGCAACGTGACCGGCCTTACCAGCGAACTGGTGGCTGAGGGTTTCGTTGCGCGCACACCGATTCCCGAAGATCGGCGCGCGTTTGCGGTGTGTCTCACCGCGAAAGGGAAGATCGTCTTCGACGCGATGGCAAAAGAGCACGAGCGCTGGGTGATCGAGATGCTCGCCGATGTCCCGGCACCGGAACGCCAGCAGTTGCACCAGATGCTTGGCGCGTTGAAACACAGTATGTTGCACCAGCAGGAGGCGCGATGAGCACGGTGCCAGGCATGGAAGGTCAACGGCAGTTTTTGGCCAAGTATCCGGCGCGCAATTTTCAATGGAGCGCCGACGCGGATGGCAAGGTGGCAACGCTGACGCTCAACCGTCCGGAGCGAAAAAATCCGTTGACGTTCGACTCCTATGCGGAAATGCGCGATCTCTTTCGTGCGCTTGTATATGCCGACGACGTGAAGTGCGTCGTCGTGACCGGTGCCGGCGGCAACTTCAGCTCGGGCGGCGATGTGCACGAGATCATCGGCCCGTTGACGACCATGGCCGCACCACAGTTGCTGGAATTCACGCGCATGACCGGCGACCTGGTGCTGGCCATGCGGCGTTGTCCGCAACCGATCGTGGCTGCAGTGGACGGCATTTGTGCGGGGGCGGGTGCGATGGTGGCGCTGGCATCCGACATTCGCTTCGGCACGCCGGCGGCGCGCACGGCATTCTTGTTCACCCGAGTTGGGCTTGCGGGCGCGGACATGGGGGCGTGCACGTTGTTGCCACGTACGATCGGCCAAGGACGTGCGGCCGAACTTTTGTATTCCGGTCGCGCAATGACGGCCGACGAGGGCGCGGCGTGGGGCTTTTTCAATCGACTTGCGACACCCGAAGCGTTGCTGGCCGAGGCGCAACAGTTTGCGCGTACTCTGGCCGATGGCCCGACGTTTGCACATGCGATGACCAAGAAGTTACTGCATCAGGAATGGGCCATGGATGTGGACGCTGCCATCGAGGCGGAGGCGCAGGCGCAGGCGATCTGCATGCAGACGCAGGATTTTCGTCGCGCCTACGAAGCGTTTGCCGCCAGGAAAACGCCGAAATTTGAAGGCAACTGACATGCGCGGCACGCACTTTGAATGGCCGTTTTTTTCCGAAGCCCATCGCGCGATGGCGCGGGATCTCGATGTCTGGTGCGACGCGCAGCCGGCGTCGGACCACGAAGGCGATACGGATGCCGTATGCCGCGGGCATGTACGTGC
>JBDTTY010000069.1:0-9141 GCA_040007975.1 Betaproteobacteria bacterium
ACAGCATCATCTCGGGCACCGACATCAAGACCAACACGGTGTTCGGCTCGACCGGTGGCGGTGTCGTCAACACGGGCGACAACTCGCTCGCGAGTGACTTCAGCCGCGAAGGTCTCGGCAATATCGATACGGATGAAGTCGATCCGATCGCCGAGGCCGAGGTGTATCTCGCCTACGGTCGCGATGCGCAAGCGGAAGAAATTCTGAAGGACGCGTTGAAGAAAGATCCGCAGCGTCAGGAAATCTATCTCAAGTTGCTGGAGATCCACGCGCAGCACAACAAGCCTTCCGCATTTGAAACCGTGGCGTCTGAGTTGTATTCGGTCACCAGCGGTCAGGGTGAGGTCTGGCACAAGGCGGTGGCGCTCGGCCGTCAGCTCGATCCCAACAATCCGATGTTTGCCGAAGGCGGTATGCCGGTCGAACGTGCCGCGATGGCAGCTGCCGGTGCCGGCGCGGCGGGGGTCGGTGCGGCGGCGTTCGGGGCGGACGTGGCCCGGGTTGAAGCTGCGACGCATGTGCCGCACGTCGCACCTGCTGCCGGCAACAGTCTCGATTTCCAGATGGACGAGGAAATTTCCATCTCGCCGACATCGGGCAAGCCCAAGTCACCGGCGGACATTCTGGCGGGTGCGCAATCCGAGTTGGAACGCACCGCCAAAGCAACCGCAGGGGCGGGCGAAGCTGCCTTCGACAACTCCAAAGCGATGGCGATGGGTGCTGCGGCTGGCGCTGCCATGGCGGGCGCGATGGCATTCAGCAAATCCGGCATCGAGCCCGCGCCCTCGTCGGTTACGAAAACGGTCGACGTCGCCCACGTCAAGAACATCGAGGCCACGCGTTTTGAT
Organism: Betaproteobacteria bacterium; assembly: GCA_040007975.1. Classification (GTDB taxonomy): domain Bacteria; phylum Pseudomonadota; class Gammaproteobacteria; order Burkholderiales; family Casimicrobiaceae; genus VBCG01. Next base: position 849 of record JBDTTY010000069.1, read on the forward strand.
CTCGACTTCAAGTTGGATGATGGTGACAGGCCGGCGCCGATGGGCCAGCCGCGCGACGCGCCGATATTCGAGACGGTAGGCGCGGGTGCTACCGCGATGCCGTCGGCGCTTACGCGTCCTGCTGCGGCGATGGAACTCGACAAGCTGGATCTGTCATTTGATCCGGATCGCACGACGTTCGAAGACCCCACGCCGTCGGTACTCGATGGGCAGTGGCACGATGCGGCCACCAAGCTCGATCTCGCCAAGGCCTATCAGGAAATGGGCGACGTCGAAGGCGCACGTGAAATCCTGCAGGAAGTGCTGCACGAGGGTGACGACCAGCAAAAGGCGGAAGCCAAGTCCTTGCTGGCCAAACTCGGCTGATCGCCACTGCGTGTAACATCCAACGGGCGACGGGTCCTCGATCCGCCGCCCGTTTCATTGGCCACGCTTGATTTCTGCATTCGGTGATTTCCGATGCGCATCGCCTTTGCCGTCGAATACGCGGGAAGCGCCTTTTGCGGCTTCCAGTCGCAGCCGTCCGGTTGCGGGGTGCAGGACGCACTTGAAAGTGCGCTGGCCGCGATAGCGAAGCACGAGGTGCGCGTGGCCGCAGCCGGGCGCACCGATGCGGGTGTGCATGCAGTGTCGCAGATCGTGCACTTCGACACGGAGGTCGACCGGCCGCTGACCGCATGGACCCGCGGTGTGAACGCGCATCTGCCTCTGGCGGCGGCCGTACTGTGGGCGCAACCGGTGCACGCCGACTTTCACGCACGTTTCGCAGCCACCGGTCGACATTACACCTATCTGTTGCAGGATCGGGCTCAGCGACCCGGGCTCAACGCGGGTCGCACTGGCTGGTACCATTTGCCACTCGACCTTTCTGCGATGCGCGCCGGTGCCTTCCATTTGCTCGGGACCCACGATTTCTCGTCTTTTCGTGCGGCGGAATGTCAGGCGAAGTCGCCCGTGAAGACACTGTTGCGCGCGGAAATAGCGCGGGTGGGTGACATGCTCCGATTTGATTTTTCAGCCAATGCATTTCTCCATCACATGATCCGCAACATAGTCGGTGCATTGGTATTTGTCGGCGCGGCACGGATGGGCGCCGACGACCTATGCGCGTTGCTCGGCGAACGCGATCGCACGCACGCGCCACCGACGTTTGCGCCGGATGGGCTCTATTTCGCCGGTGCGGATTACGACGCTCGATTCGCATTGCCCCCCACTGTCCGCCAGGTGCAGGTACCGGCATGAGCGCGCGGCGACACCCGTGAACGGCACGCGCACACGGGTGAAGATCTGCGGGATCACGCGCGTCGCGGACGGGGTGGCCGCGGCAGACGCCGGTGCCGATGCCATTGGACTCGTGTTCTGGTCGGGCACGCCGCGCTTTGTCGAGGTTGGACAGGCACGCCAAATTGCGGATGCGTTGCCGCCCTTTGTGACTCGCGTCGGCTTGTTCGTCGACCCTGCCGCACCCGACGTGCATGCGATACTCGACGGTGTGCCGATTGATGTCCTGCAGTTTCACGGCACGGAACCCCCCGCGCTATGTCGTGCGTTTGGTCGCCCGTACCTCAAGGCGATCCACATGAAGGACGGGGTCGATTTGGTAGAATTTGCTGCACTTTACGACGATGCTTCCGGATTCATCTTCGATTCGTATTGGCCGGGCGATCTTCCTGGCGGCACTGGCCGCGCATTTGACTGGTCCCGACTGTCGCCGGCGGTGCAGGCCAAATTGCCGGCGCCGACGATTCTTTCCGGTGGCCTCGATGCGACCAACGTGGTGGCTGCGATTCGCGCCGTGCAGCCGTGGGCGGTGGATGTCTCGAGTGGGGTCGAGGAGCGGGGCGCCGATGGCAAGGCGCGCCGGGGTTTGAAAGACGCAACGCGCATCAACGCATTCATGCAGGGAGTACTTGATGCAGACGCAACATGAATTCGACAAGCAGGTTGAAACCAAGGACGCAATGCAGACCGTCGACTTGCCGGATGCCCGCGGCCATTTCGGTCCCTATGGTGGCGTCTTTGTTGCCGAAACGCTGATCAGCGCGCTGGAAGAACTCAAAGCGCACTACGCGCGGTATCAGCACGATCCGGAATTTCGAGCGGAATTCGAACGCGAGCTCAAACACTATGTCGGTCGGCCCTCTCCCGTGTATCACGCGGAGCGCTGGTCGCGCGAACTGGGTGGTGCACAGATCTGGTTGAAGCGCGAGGACTTGAACCACACGGGGGCGCACAAGATCAACAACGTGATTGGTCAGGCGCTGCTCGCGCGACGTCTGGGCAAGCCGCGCGTGATCGCCGAAACCGGTGCCGGTCAACATGGTGTGGCCACGGCCACGATCGCCGCCCGCTACGGCATGGAATGCGTCGTATACATGGGTTCCGAAGACGTGAAGCGCCAGGCGCAGAACGTGTACCGGATGAATCTTCTCGGCGCGCGCGTGGTGCCGGTCGAATCAGGGTCCAAGACATTGAAGGATGCGCTCAACGAAGCGATGCGCGACTGGGTGACCAACGTCGAGAACACGTTTTATATCATCGGCACCGTTGCGGGTCCGCATCCGTACCCGATGATGGTCCGCGATTTTCAGCGCGTGATCGGTGACGAATGCGTCGTGCAGATGCCCGAATATGCGGGACGGCAACCGGACGCGGTTATTGCATGTGTTGGCGGCGGCAGCAATGCGATGGGCATTTTCTATCCATATATCGGTCACGACCATGTACGTCTGATCGGTGTTGAAGCCGGCGGCGAAGGCATCGCGAGCGGTCGCCATTCGGCGTCATTGACCGCCGGTCGCCCCGGTGTCCTGCACGGCAATCGCACGTACCTGTTGCAGGACGCCAATGGGCAGATCACCGAAACGCACTCGGTGTCGGCCGGGCTCGACTATCCCGGGGTCGGCCCCGAACACGCGTGGCTCAAGGACACGAAACGTGCCGAGTACGTGACAATCGATGATGACGAAGCGCTGGCGGCCTTTCATCAATGTTGTCGCATCGAAGGCATCATTCCCGCGCTCGAGTCGGCACATGCGCTGGCCTATGCGACGAAGTTGGCGCCCACGATGCGCAAGGACGAGATTTTGTTGGTCAATCTCTCCGGCCGCGGCGACAAGGACATGAACACCGTGGCCGAACGCGACGCACTCAAGAACGCGAAGCTGTCGTGAACCGCATCGACGCCGTCTTTGCTCGGCTTCGTGTTGCTGGCCGCAAGGCGCTGATTCCGTATGTAACCACCGGTGATCCGTCGTTGGCCTCGACGCTGCCGATCATGGACGCCATGGTTGCCGCTGGCGCCGACATCATCGAACTCGGCGTGCCGTTTTCCGATCCGATGGCGGATGGTCCGGTCGTGCAGCGCGCATCCGAACGCGCACTGGCGCTGGGTGTGGGACTGGGGGACGTGCTGGGCGTGGTCGCGCAGTTTCGCGTGCGCGATACGACGACGCCGGTGGTACTGATGGGTTATGCCAATCCGATCGAGGCGATGGGCGTTGCTGCATTTGCCGCGCGCGCGCAAGCGGCGGGTGTCGACGGCGTGCTCGTGGTCGACTATCCGCCCGAGGAAGCCGCCGAATTCGCTACCCTGATGATGGCGCACGCCATGGCACCGATATTTTTGATCTCGCCGACCACGCCCGAGGCGCGCATTGCGATGGTGGCGCATGTGGCGCGCGGCTACATTTACTATGTTTCGTTGAAGGGCGTCACCGGTGCGGGTAATCTCGACACCGCGGACGTTGCCCGCAAACTCGAGGAAATTCGGCGCCACGTGACATTGCCGGTGGGGGTCGGGTTCGGCATCCGCGACGCGGCCAGTGCGGTTGCCATCGCCAAGCATGCGGATGCCGTCGTGATCGGCAGCCGGATCATTCAGGAGATCGAGACCGGCGCGCCCGCGGAGGCTGCTTCCCGAGCAGGGGCCTGGCTTGGTACCATCCGCCACGCACTCGATGCGATGCCGACCGTTCCGCCGTCCGCGGAGCGCACCGACGCCCATCATTCGGGAGTTGCCCGCGCATGAGCTGGTTGCAGAAACTGCTGCCGCCCCGGATCAAGCGTACGCCCGGGGATCGGCGCACGCCGGTGCCCGAGGGGCTGTGGGTCAAATGCCCGGCCTGCGAAGCGGTGCTGTATCGCACGGATCTCGAAAATAACCTTCATGTGTGCCCGAAATGCGGCCACCATTCACGGGTTCCTGCGCGCGAACGGATCGAACAGCTGCTCGATCCGGAAGGTCGATTTGAAATTGGCTCGGAAGTCGTGCCGATCGACAGCCTCAAATTCAAGGATCAGAAAAAATATCCGGATCGCCTCGCCGCTGCGTTGGAGGAAACCGGTGAAACCGACGCGCTGGTCGTGATGCAGGGCAGTGTGAAGAGCGTACCGCTCGTCCTCGCCGCCTTCGATTTCGGTTTCATGGGCGGATCGATGGGCTCGGTGGTGGGTGAGCGCATGGTGCGCGGCGTGCGCGTGGCATTTGAAAATCGTATTCCATTCGTCTGTGTGTCGGCGTCCGGGGGTGCGCGGATGCAGGAGGGCGTCAACTCGCTGTTCCAGATGGCCAAGACCACGGCCGTGCTGCAGGAATTGAACCGGGCAAAATTGCCGTTCATCTCGATCCTCACTGATCCCACGATGGGCGGCGTGTCCGCGTCGTTTGCGTTTGTCGCCGACGTCGTGATCGCGGAGCCGGGTGCACTGATCGGATTTGCCGGGCCGCGCGTGATCGAGCAGACGGTGCGCGAAAAACTGCCGGAAGGTTTTCAGCGCGCCGAGTTCCTGATGGAAAAAGGCGCGCTCGACCTCATCATCGATCGGCGGCAGTTGCGCCACGAACTCGCCCAGTTGCTCGCGCTGCTGATGCGGCAGCCCGCGCCGCCCGCTTGAAACTTCTGCCGCGCGTGAGCCTGCGCGCGTCGCAAGATTGCCCACGGGTTTGCCCATGACACGCCCTGTTACTGTCGACGCGTGGCTCGCATATCTCGAAACGCTGCATCCCAGGGCCATCGCGCTGGGTCTGGATCGCGTGCGCGCAGTGGCGGCGCAACTTGGCGCTTCGATCACCTGTCCTGTGATCACCGTTACCGGCACCAATGGCAAGGGCTCGACGTGCGCGATGCTCGAATCGATCCTGCGCGCCGCCGGTTATCGAGTGGGACTTTATACATCGCCGCACCTGATGCGCTATCACGAACGCGTTCGCATCGTCGGCACCGACGCTACCGATGCCGAACTGCTCGCGGCCTTCGCTGCGGTCGAAGATGCGCGGCTCGCGAGTTTCGATGTCCACGGAGCTCCCATTTTGCTCACGTACTTCGAATTTGGAACACTGGCGGCGTTGTGGCTGTTTGCGCGGGCCAACCTCGAAGTGCTCGTCCTCGAAGTCGGCTTGGGCGGCCGACTCGATGCCGTCAACATCATCGATGCCGATGTCGCCGTGGTGACGAGCGTCGACATCGACCATGTCGACTTTCTAGGTGCGGAGCGCGAGAGCATCGGGCGTGAAAAGGCGGGCATCTTTCGCCACGGTCGACCCGCGGTTTGCGGCGACACGAATCCCCCCGCGTCGCTGGTGGCCGCCGCCGCGGCCGTCGGCGCGATTCTGCATCTCGCCGGGCGCGATTTCGGGTATGTCGCTGAGGGTCGGCAATGGCGATACAGCGGGCAGCGTGAGCGTTACGGCTTGCCTTTCCCGGCGCTTCGCGGGCAGTATCAGCTTGGCAACGCGGCCGTCGTGCTCGCGGTGCTCGATCTGCTGCACGACCGACTGCCGGTGAGTGCGGGCGCGTTGCGCGACGGGTTGCTGACAGTGTCACTGTCAGGTCGTTTCGAAGTGCTGCCCGGGCGCCCGACGATCGTGCTCGACGTGGCCCACAATCCGCACGCCGCGCGGGCGCTGGCCGGCGCATTGGGCGACATGGGGTATCACCCCGCGACTGTCGCGGTGTGCGGGATGCTGGCCGACAAGGACATCGCGGGCGTGGTGGCGGTGATGAGGCCGCGTGTGGATCGCTGGTATGTTGCGTCATTGCCGAGCGCTCGCGGCGCATCGGCCGACAAGATTCGCAGCGCGTTGTTGTGGGCGGGGGTCGATCCCGCCGCAGTACGCGCGTTCGACTCGGTGGGTGCCGCGGTCGCCGCAGCGCGCGACGTTGCGGGCGAGGCTGATAGAATCGTGGTATTCGGATCGTTTCTGACTGTGGCCGCGGCAAAAACTGCGCTGTCACGCGCGTGACCGCAACCTTCGCAAGCGAACAACTGATGGCCCAGCCCTCCGATGTAAATGTAGACGACCTTCGCCGCCGCGCGCGGCGGCGACTCGTCGGGGCGATCGTGCTCGCGTTGTCCGCAGCCGTGTTTGTGCCGATGCTGCTCGAAAGCGAGCCAAAGCCGCTGGGCGAGGACGTGTCGGTCAAGATTCCGCCGGTCGACAACGGCAAGTTCGTCAACAAGCTCAATGCCAAGGGCGGCAGCGAGCCCGGCAAAGCCGGCGTCAGTAAAGCCGATGCCGCCAAGGTGGACGCCGCGAAGGCCGATGCCGCCAAGGCGCAAGCCGCGCTCACGGACACCACCGTAACGCCTGTAGCGCCCGCCGACGGTGCGCCGGCACGATCGGCGTCGACGTCAACACCCCCGATCACGCTGTCGTCCAACGTGCCGGCGCCGCCGAAACGGTCGTTGGCGGAAGCGGAGCAAAGGGTCCTGAGTGCGTCGGGCAAGGCCGCCACGCCGGTGACGCCCCCGGCGGTAGCGCCGATGGTCCCGCCGCCAGTCGCAACATCCGCGGTCGCACCCAAAGTCGATGCCGCCAAAGCGGCGCCCGCAAAGGTTGAGCCTGCCAAGCCAGAGGCGACGAAGTCCGCGACCGATGGGCCCGGATTCTCCGTGCAATTGTTTGCGTTCACCGACGACAAAGGAGCTAATTCGCTCGCCAACAAATTGAAGGCGGCCGGCTATCCCGCCTACACCGAACCGGTGGCGTCCAACAAGGGCACGTTGTGGCGTGTGCGGGTCGGCCCGTTTCCTACACGCGACGCTGCGGGAGCATCACGCGACAAGTTGAAGGGCGACGGTTACAGCGGCATCGTAGCGCCCGCCAAATAGGCGCGAGCGGCGGGCGATGAACGGACTCGATCTGGCGATCATCGCCATCTTTTTACTGTCCGTCTTGTTTGCATTCGTGCGCGGCTTCACGCGTCAGATCATTGCGCTTTTTTCGTGGGTGTTGGGTTTTCTGGCGGCGGTGACGCTATCGCCATCGCTGGGCAACCTGTTTCCTGATTTCGGCAGCCATCCAACACTGCGCTACCTGATCGCGTTTGGCATCATCATGATCGCCGCATTGATTCTGGGCGGTTTGATTGCGTGGCCGTTGCGCGATCTGCTACGCAGGTCGGGCATGGGCTTTCTAGATCGATTCCTGGGCGGGCTCTTCGGTGTTGTACGCGGCGTCGTCCTGATGCTGGTACTCACGCTGGTCTCGGGCCTCACTACCCTGCCGCAGCAGGATTGGTGGCAGAATTCGTATCTCGCCCCGATTCTGGTCGGGTCAGCCGTGCAATTGGAGCCTTGGCTGCCCCAGGAATGGTCGGAACGGCTTGATTTTTCCCGCGACGGCCGCAATCTGCCTGTCTCGCCCGCTGAGCGGAAGGTTTAAGTCCCATGTGTGGCATCGTCGGCGTCGTCGCGCATACGCCCGTCAATCAGCTCCTCTACGACGGGCTGCTGCTGCTGCAGCACCGCGGGCAGGATGCTGCGGGCATCGTGACCAGTGAAGGTCCGATCTTTCACACGTACAAGGGCCCCGGGCTCGTGCAGAGCGTGTTTCGTACCCGCAACATGCGCGATCTGATGGGCTCCGCCGGCATCGGGCATTGCCGCTACCCGACTGCTGGGTCCGCGTTTTCGGATCTCGAGTCGCAGCCGTTCTATGTCAACTCGCCGTTTGGCGTCACGTTGGGCCACAACGGCAATCTCACCAACAGCGAAGCACTGAAGCGCGAGTTGTGGGAGCTCGATTTCCGGCACGTCAACACCAACTCCGACAGCGAAGTTCTGTTGAACGTGCTGGCGCTCGAATTGGAGCGCGCCGCGCAGCATCATCGACTCGATCCCGATGCAATCTTTCGCGCGGTAGCTGGCGTGCACAAACGTTGCCGCGGCGCGTATGCCGTGGTGGCGATGATCGCCGGCTACGGAATGCTCGCATTTCGCGATCCCTACGGCATTCGTCCGCTCATCATCGGCAAGAACGAGCAGATGGGCGGCACCGAGTACGTCGTGG
>JBDTTY010000070.1:0-9134 GCA_040007975.1 Betaproteobacteria bacterium
TCAGCAATCCGATGCACAGCGACAATGCCATCAGCGTAAGGAAATTGAGCGAGAAGTGAAATGCGTACAGGGCGATGAACGTCGCGATCACCGCCAGCGGCAGCGTGAGTCCGGTGATGACCGTGCTGCGCCAGCTGTGCAGGAACAAGAACACGATCAGCACTGTCAACCCGGCCCCTTCGAGAATCGTGCTCTTGACGCGGTTGACACTTTTTTCCACCGAGTCGGCCGAGTTGAACAGCACCGACAGCTCGATGTCCTTGGGCAGACGCTTTTGCAGTGCCTCCACCGCTGTCACGAGGCCGCGCCCCGTCTCGACGATGTTGGCGTCCTGCGCTTTCAGGACATCGATGGTGATCGCGCGCTGGCCATTGATGCGCGCCAGCGAGGTTTCCTCTTTTTCGCCGTCGATGACGTCGGCGACCTGTGAAAGGTACACGGGACCCGCGCCTTGCTGGGCGACGATGATCCGTCCGAACTGCGTCGGATCCTTGATCTTGCCTTCGATGCGGACGATGGTGTCGCTTTGTCCGCGCGAAATGCGCCCGGCGGGCATGTCCTGATTGGCGGTGCGGATCGCGTTCATCACCGTGTCGATGCCAAGCCCCAGCGCGTTGAGCGCATTGGGCTTGATCTGGATCAGGATCTGCCGCGTGACCTTGCCGTTGACATCGATGCGCGCGACACCGGGCACATTTTCAAGCCCTTTGACGATCGTCTGGTCGGTGATCGACGTCAGTTCGCGCAGCGACATCGTTTTGGACATGACGCCGAGCGACACGACCGGTTCCTGATTTTCGGTGTCGGCACGCAGGATGAACGGATCCTTCGCGTCGCGCGGGAACGTGGGCCGCACCAGCGCCACCTTGTCACGCACGTCCTGCATGGCGCGGATCATGTCGGTGTCGAGGCGGAATTCGACGAACACCGATGACAGCCCTTCGAGCGACAGCGACCGGACGAGCTTGACGCCCGCAGCACCATTGACCGAATTTTCAATCGGCTTGGTAATGTCGACTTCGATCTGTTCCGGCGAGGCGCCGGGATAGCTCGTCTGGATGATCAGAAACGGCAGGCTGACCTCAGGCATCTGCTCGACCGGCAAGCGCGAATACGAAAACAAGCCGAGTACGCAGATGGCCACCATCACCATCGTGGCGAAGACGGGATTGTTGATTGCTACGCGTGTCATCCACATGACGATCAGCCCTGCCGGGGGGTGGGGGACACCGTAGCCTTGACGAGCGCCGGCGCGCCCTCTTTCAGATTTTCGAAGCGCGCCGCAAGTACCTTGATCGTGCCGGGCAAGGCCGACTTCAATTCGATGCGGCCGGACTCCTCGTCGCGCCGACCCACGACCACTGCACGCTTGACGAGCTTGCCGTCATCGATGGCCCACACGAAGGTCTGGCCGCCTTCATTGCGTACGGCAGATGCAGGCAGCGATGCCACGGCATCGCCGGCGGCCAGTGAAATACGGCCGGTCGCGAACATGCCGCCACGCAATGCGGCATCCGCGTTGGGGATGCCGACATAGACCAGGATGGAGCGGGTGCCGACTTCGGTAGAGGGAGAAATCCGCTCGATCCGGCCCGTGAACTTGCGCTCGGCGAAGCCATCGACGGTCAAGTTGACCGTCATGCCGACCTTGATTTCCGGAATGTCGACGGTGGGGATCAACGCCTGCAACTCCATGTCCTTCAAGTCGACGACCGTGACCATTGGTGCGTCGAATGCGACCTTTTCGCCCGGCTGCACATGACGTTTGGACACGATGCCGGAAAGTGGCGCGGTGGCCACCGCATCCTTGAGCGCGTTTTGGGCGAGGCGCACCTGAGCTTCCGCCGATTTGACGCTGCCCAGCGAGACGTTAACGCTCGACTCCGAGTTGTCGAAGGCATTCTGCGAGATGAAATTCTGCTTCAGCAGCTTCTGGTTGCTGCTGAGAGTTTTCTGGGCCATCGCGAGTTGCGCACGCATGGATTCGAGCTGGCCTTGACGCTCCAGCACTTTGGATTCGAGGTCGACCGTGTCGACGCGCACCAGCACCTGGCCCGCGGTGACGGCTTCGCCTTCGCGAACGCTGATTTGCCGGACTTCGCCTGACACCTTGGATTTAACCGTGGCCTGACGCACCGGAAGCATCGTGCCCGAGACTGCAAGCCATCGGCCGAGGGTGCGATTTTCGACCGACGCCAAATCGGCGGGCGCAAATTCAAGCGTCACCGGCGGCGCGTTTTCCTTGTCGCGGGCCTCCTGCGCCTTCTGGGCCATCCGTGACCACACCTGGAATCCGCCCACCGCCACCACCGCCAGGACCGCCACGACCACCACGACAATGGCAATCGTGCCTCCCCGCATGAATCGAACTCCCATGACCTCTCCTAAAGCAGCCCCAACCGGAACGATCGGCCCCGGCCGTGCCGTTGCTGCCGTCATCAACCCTGTTTGGATGCGACGACCTGCGTTATTGGATTCGCGTGCGCACTTTAGCGTCCAAAAGCGTGCACGCCGGACGGCCTGTGCCATCCAAGGCCGCTATTGTCCCCGGCGTACGGGCGTTCGAGCAACCCGCGCGCGACGAAATGCGGCGGGCGACGACCAATATCGAGCGGGGAATGGCAGTGCGTCCGCGACCTTCGCCCAACGGACGCGAAATTGACACCCCCTGCTGCACAGGTAATAATATTCTGTTTCCCTCATTCAACGTACGTTTTTACCTATCCCGCTCCGGAGATCACCCAATGAACATGTCCAAAAAGCTCGGCCTGTCGCTTGTCGCGGCCGCGCTTCTCACGATGTACGGCTGCAGCAAGGAAGAGCCGAAAAAGGCCGAAGCCCCCAAGGCGCCGGTTGAAGAAGTCGTTGTTGTCAAAATCGGCCACGCCGGCCCGTTGACGGGCGGCATCGCCCACCTTGGCAAGGACAACGAAAACGGCGTCCGTCTGGCGCTCGACGAAGCCAATGCCAAGGGCATCAAGTTGGGCGGCAAGAAGGTCAAGTTCGAACTGATGGCCGAAGACGACCAAGCCGATCCGAAACTTGGACCCACGATTGCCCAAAAGTTCGCGGATGCCAAGGTTGCCGGTGTTGTCGGTCACTTGAATTCGGGTGTCACGATCCCCGCCTCGGCTGTCTACAATCAGGCCGGCATTCCGATGATCTCTGGTTCCGCCACCAACCCCAAGCTGACCGAACAGGGCTTCAAGGTCGTGTTCCGTACCGTGGGTCGTGACGATCAGCAGGGTCCCGCTGTCGCCCAATACTTGCATGGCATGAAGTTGAAAAAGGTCGCCATTGTCGACGACGCCACCGCCTACGGCGAAGGTCTCGCCAACGAAGTCGAAAAGACATTGAAGGCAACGGGCGTCCAGGTCGTGGCACGCGAAAAGACCAACGACAAGGCTACCGACTTCAAGGCGATTCTGACCAAGATGAAGGGTAAGGCACCGGACGCCGTGTTTTATGGCGGCATGGACGCCACGGGCGGCCCGATGCTGAAGCAAGCGCGCGAATTGGGCATCAAGAGCGTGTTCGCGTTCGGCGACGGCGCATGCACGACGGAAATGGCCAAATTGGCCGGTTCCGCCGCCGAAGGTCTGATTTGTTCGCAAGCCGGCTTGCCGGTCGAAGCGGCCAGCCCGGAATTCGTCAAGGCATTCAATGCCAAATACGGCGAAATCAAGCAGTACGCACCGTTCACCTATGACAGCGCCAACCTGATCATCGCCGCAATGCAAAAAGCGGATTCGGCGGATCCGGCCAAGTACCTGCCCGAACTCGCGAAGATCAGCATGAAGGGTGCCACCGGCCCGATCTCCTTTGATGAAAAGGGCGACCGCAAGAACGCCGAGATCACGATCTTCACGCTGAAGGATGGCAAGGTCGTGCCAGTTGGCGTCGTGCAAGCCGGCAAGAGCTACACGTTCCAGGAATTCATGGCGATGTCCGCACCGGCGCCGATGGCAGCACCGGCGATGGCTCCCGCACCGGCCACCCCGCCGGCGCCCGCGCCTGCCGCACCGAAGAAGTAACCGCATCGCTCGTTGTAGTTCGACCAGAATGGCGTCCCGCAAGGGGCGCCATTTTTTTGTCGCGATGGGCCCTGAAGGCGGCGCTTCGGCCTCGGACGATACCGGCAAGGGCGCGTGTAGGCGAGGCTTCAGCCTCGCCTGTTGAATCGCCCAACAGCCAAGCGAGGCTGAAGCCTCGCCTACCGTGCCCAGTGACAATTGTTTCGGTGCGGCAAGCCGTTCGGTCGATTTGAAGCCTTGCCTACCGGCGGCGGTACCGACACAATCCGGTCATTGCTGCGTGATTCGTTGAGGAGCTTGTCTGGATATCTTCCTGCAGCAACTGGTCAATGGCCTCACGCTCGGCAGCGTGTATGCGGTCGTCGCACTTGGCTACACGATGGTCTACGGGATCATCCAGCTGATCAACTTCGCACACGGTGAAGTGGTGATGATCGGCGCGATGGTGGCCTATTCCGTGATCGTGGCGCTCACCGGCGCCAACATCGGGTTGCCTCCGCTGCTGATTGTTCTTGCGGGCGTGCTGGTGGCCGTCCCGGCCTGCATGGGGGTCGGCTATACGCTCGAACGCACGGCCTACCGACCGTTGCGGCGCGCGCCGCGGCTGGCACCGCTGATCACTGCCATTGGCCTCTCGATGATTCTGCAGAATCTGGCGCTGATCATCTGGAGCCGCAACCCGATGCCGTATCCGCAGATCATCGCGACGGTGCCCTATCACATCACCGGCAATCCCGACGGCGCCACGATCACCAACGTGCAAGTCGCAATCATTGTGGCGTCGACGGCAATGATGGCGGGACTGTTGTTTCTCGTCTATCGGACGCGACTCGGTGTGGCGATGCGCGCCACATCGCAAAATCAGCAAGTGGCGGGGCTGATGGGCATCGACATCAATCGCGTGATCTCGCTGACGTTCGTGATCGGTGCCGGGCTGGGTGCGGTCGCCGGCGTCATGGTGGGCAGCTACTACGGCATTGCGCACTATCAGATGGGTTTCATCCTGGGTCTCAAGGCCTTTTCCGCCGCCGTGCTGGGCGGCATCGGCAATCTGCGCGGCGCGATGCTGGGCGGACTGCTGCTTGGCATCATCGAGGCGATGGGCGCGGGTTACGTCGGTGATCTCACCAACCTGTGCCAGCTTTCGAGTTGGTTCGATGGGCTGGCGCAGCGCTGCGCGGATGGCGGCTACATCACGCTGTTCGGCTCCAACTATCAGGATGTGTTCGCTTTCCTGGTGCTGATTACCGTGCTGATCTTCCGTCCGTCCGGATTGCTGGGCGAACGCGTTTCCGATCGCGCTTGAGGAGGCGGCGGATGAAAACGCTGTTCGACACCAAGAAAAATCCGTGGCTCATCAAGGCCGGCTTCCTGTTGTTGATCGCAAGCCTGCTGATCCTGCCGTGGGTGCTGGCGTCGGTGGGCACCGCGTGGGTGCGCATCACCAACCTCGCGATCCTGTATGTGTTTTTGGCGCTCGGCCTCAATATCGTCGTCGGCTTCGCGGGGTTGCTTGATCTTGGCTACATCGCGTTCTATGCAGTGGGTGCGTATGTATATGCACTGCTGGCCAGCCCGCATTTCAATCTGCATCTGCCGTTCTGGATCATTTTGCCAATCGGCGCCGCGGTGGCGTGCATGTTCGGTCTGATGCTGGGTGCTCCGACGTTGAAACTACGCGGCGACTATCTCGCCATCGTCACCCTGGGCTTTGGCGAAATCATCCGGATCTTCCTCAACAACCTGTCGCAGCCGGTCAACATCACCAACGGCCCGCAGGGCATCACGCTGATCGACCCCTTCCGGCTTGGCAGCTTTGACTTCGGCAAGCGCGAAACGATCTTCGGACTCGATTTCACCGGACCGATCAAGTACTACTATTTTTTCCTGATCGTGCTGGCCGTGATCGTCGTCATCAATATCCGGCTGCAGGATTCGCGAATCGGCCGGGCGTGGGAAGCCATTCGCGAGGACGAGATCGCCGCACGCGCAATGGGCATCAACACGCGCAACATCAAATTGCTGGCGTTTGCGATGGGCGCCTCGTTTGGCGGCATCGCCGGCGGCATGTTTTCCGCCATCCAGGGTTTCATCAGTCCCGAGAGCTTCGGCCTGACCGAATCGGTGATGGTGTTGGCGATGGTCGTGCTGGGCGGCATGGGCAACATCGGTGGCGTCATTGTCGGCGCGCTGCTGTTGTCGTTTGTCCCCGAGATCCTGCGCTATACCGTGGAGCCGATCCAGAAGGCGATCTTCGGCCACATGTTGCTCGAGCCCGAAGTGATCCGCATGCTGCTGTTTGGTTTGGCGCTGGTGCTGATGATGCTGTATCGACCGACGGGCATCCTGCCTTCCGCGCTGCGCAAACGCGAATTCGAATCGAAGAGTAAGGATGAGTGATACGCGCTCGGCAGAAACCCCGCAGCGTGCGTTGCCCCCTGCGGGAGCAGCAGCGCGTCGCGACGCGCCGGAGGGACGTCACCACCCACTCGCGCTGCTCGACGCCAAAGACATCAACAAGCGATTCGGCGGTGTACAGGCACTGTCGGATGTCAGCTTCACGATCAATCACGGCGAAATCTACGGACTGATCGGCCCCAACGGCGCCGGCAAAACATCGTTGTTCAACGTGCTGACCGGCATTTATGTGCCGGATGGCGGCACGTTCACGTTCGACGGTGAACCCCTCGAGCACATGAAGCCCAACGATGTCGCCGCCCGCGGCATTGCGCGCACATTTCAAAATATTCGCCTGTTCGCCAATCTGTCCGCACTCGAAAACGTGATGATCGGACGCCATGTCCGGACGCACGCCGGAGTATGGGGCGCGATTTCGCGCAACGCATCCACCCGCGCCGAGGAACGCGCGATCCACCAACGTGCCTTCGAGCTGCTGGAATACGTTGGGGTGTCGACACGCGCCCATAGTCTGGCGCGACATCTGGCTTACGGAGATCAGCGGCGCCTCGAAATCGCACGTGCGATGGCCACCGAGCCCAAATTGCTGGCGTTGGACGAACCGGCGGCGGGCATGAATGCCACTGAAACGGCGTCGCTACGGGCTCTGCTTGAAGACATCCGCCGCGATGGCACCACCATATTGCTGATCGAGCACGACATGAAATTGGTGATGAGCCTGTGTGACCGCGTGCTGGTGCTCGACTACGGCAAGAAAATTGCGGAAGGCCCCGCCGCACAGGTGCAAAAGGACGAGCGCGTGATCGCAGCGTATCTGGGCGGTGAAGTGTCACTGAATCTGAAGGGCACGTGATGGACGGCGCCCCGCCGCTTCTCGAATTGCAAAAATTGGAAGTCGCCTACGGCGGCATCCATGCGGTGAAGGGCATCGATCTTACGGTCGGCCAGGGCGAGCTGGTCTGCCTGATCGGCGCCAATGGCGCGGGCAAGACCACGACGCTGAAAGGCATCTGCGGCATGTTGCCGATCAAGGCCGGCAAGATTTTCTACGGCGGCGAAAACGTGTCGGGCCAACCCGCGTTCAAGTTGGTGCGCCGCGGCCTCGCCATGGTGCCCGAAGGACGCGGCGTATTTGGCGGGTTGACGATCGAGGAAAACCTGGCGATGGGTGCCTACATCCGCGACGACCACGACGCGATCAAATCGGACATGGAGCGCGTCTACGGGCTGTTTCCACGCCTTAAGGAACGGCGTCGGCAAACGGCGGGCACGCTGTCGGGTGGCGAGCAGCAGATGCTGGCCATGGGTCGCGCGATGTTGTCGCGACCCAAATTGCTGCTGCTGGACGAGCCATCGATGGGCCTGGCCCCGTTGATGGTGCAGAAAGTTTTCGAGACCATCGTCACGATTTCCGGCGAAGGCGTCACGATTTTGCTGATCGAGCAGAATGCAAAATTGGCGCTGGAAGTAAGCAGCCGCGGCTATGTGATGGAGTCAGGCGAGATCACGCTGCACGGTGACGCCAAATCGCTGCTGCATGATCCGAAAGTTCGCGCGGCGTATCTGGGCGAAACGGCTTAGGCTTCGTCGCGGCGACGCTGCCACAGCAGGATCGCAGCCAACGTCTTGCCGTCCGTGACCGCGCCCGCGTCGACGGCGGCGAGCAATTGCTGTTGGGTCATCAGCACGACGTCGAGAAATTCACCTTCATCGAGCTGGGCACCCACGTGCGTGAGGTCGCGCGCCTCGAAGAGCTCGATGGTTTCGTTGGAATAACCGATTTGTGGATGAATGAGTCCCAGCGAACGCCATTGCTTGGCCGCGTAGCCCACTTCTTCGATCAATTCGCGCTGCGCGGTGTCCAACGGCGTTTCACCAGCATCCACTTTGCCGGCTGGAAATTCGAGCATCACGCGGCCGATCGGATAGCGAAACTGGCGCTCCAGGATCAGGCGCCCGTCGGGGAGCACCGGCACGATCAGCGCGGCCCCCGGATGCACGACGAATTCGCGCGTGGCCTCGTTGCCGTCGGGCAGACGAATGCGGTCGCGCTTGACCCGCAACAACGATCCCGCGAACACGTCCTGCGATTCGATTTGCGTTTCAATCAGGTGGGCGTCATTGGTCGCGCTCATGCAAGCCAGTCCCTGGGCGGTAAAAAATCCGTATACAGCGCGGCTTCGGCGGTGCCGGATTCCGGCGTCCAATCGTAGCGCCATTGTGCGAGCGGCGGCATCGACATCAGGATCGCTTCGGTGCGGCCATTGGATTGCAAGCCGAACAGCGTGCCGCGATCCCATACCAGATTGAATTCCACGTAGCGACCACGCCGGTAGAGCTGGAAATCGCGCTCGCGTTCGCCATAGCACGCGTCCTTGCGCCGCGCAAGAATTGGCGCGTAGGCCGCGAGGAAGTGATCGCCGACACTGCGGGTCAGCGCAAAGCAGCGCTCAAATCCGCCGTCGTTGAGATCGTCGTAAAAAATGCCGCCGATGCCGCGCGCTTCGCGTCGATGCTTGAGATAAAAATACTCGTCGCACCACTTCTTGTATTGCGCATGCGTGTCGTCACCGAACGGGACCAGCGCGTCGCGGCAGGTGCGGTGGAAATGCACTGCGTCTTCTGCATTGCCGTAGTACGGCGTGAGATCCATGCCGCCACCAAACCACCAGATGGCGGCGG
>JBDTTY010000071.1:0-8999 GCA_040007975.1 Betaproteobacteria bacterium
CGAAAGCCGCTTCCATTGCCTGCGCGTGCCGGCTCACGCGTTCGATTGCCTGCGCCGTCGCCCGGTTGGCGGACAGCCGCGCCGCTTCTGCCTCAAGCAAAGCCCGCACTCCATAGACGTGCGCGACGCGCCCGAAATCGACCTCGGCCACGCGCATTCCGCGGTGCGACTCGTGCACCAGCAGGCCCATCGCCACCAGTTCCAGCGCGGCTTCGCGCGCCGGCGTTGCGCCAAGGTCGAGGTCGGCCATCAACTGCACCTGCCGCAGCGATTGCCCGGGCTGGTAGCGCCCCATCATGATGGCGTCTTTCACCTTGGCGACCGCCTGTTCGCGTTTGGTATTAAACGAGGCGCTGGAGTCCAACACGGGGCAAGTATACTTTATATTTTATAAAATAACGCGCGTTGGAAGAACAGCGGTCGCTCGCGGCGATGCTCGCCCGACTTCACACGCCTGCGAGTTCGACGAGCGCCTCAGCAAGGACGCGCGCACCGGTCGCCAAGTCCTCGGGTGTGGCCGATTCCTGTGGGTTATGGCTGATGCCGTCCTTGCACGGCACAAAAATCATGCCGGTCGGACACACCGCGTGCAGGAAGCGCGCGTCGTGGCCGGCGGCAGAATAGATGTCCATCGATGCAATGCCAAGTTGCCGCGCGGCATCACGGACGAGGCGCGTCATGGCGGACGGAAAGTCGAGTGACATCGCCCGCGTCAACTCGGTCACCTCCACTGCGCACGAACCCGCATGCTCCGCGCAGAGTGGTGCAATGCGATTGCCCAGCGCCATCAGCGCCACGGAATCGACATGGCGCAAGTCGATCGAGAACACTACCGATGCAGGGACGACCGAAGGCGCATTGGGCAGCACATCGAGTCGGCCGATGGTGAACTTCACGATGTCTTCCGCGTCGTGCATGACGTCGGTCAGCGCATCGATCATGCGCACTGCGGCAAGCAGCGCATCCTTGCGCTCGTGTCGCGACGACGTGCCGGCATGTGCTTCTTCCCCGCGGACCGCGACACGAAAGGTGCGCTTGCCCTGGATGCCTGTGACCACGCCGATCGCAATGCCTTCCCGTTCGAGGATCGGGCCTTGCTCGATATGCGCCTCGAGATACGCTGCGAC
The DNA here is from genome assembly GCA_040007975.1 of Betaproteobacteria bacterium. Taxonomy (GTDB): domain Bacteria; phylum Pseudomonadota; class Gammaproteobacteria; order Burkholderiales; family Casimicrobiaceae; genus VBCG01. The sequence goes on from JBDTTY010000071.1 coordinate 1,128, forward strand.
CGGCCGTCCAAGTGAGCGCAATGGCAACTCGGGAAATGCTGCACGCATCACTGCCAGGCCTTCCTCGATGCTGATACCAGCGCCATCGCGAACGGTAAGAAAACGCTCGAGTGGCGCGGCGCCCGCGAACGCGGCCGAGCCCATCATGCCGGGTGCGAATCGCGAGCCCTCTTCATTCATCCACGCGACAATTTCGAGCGGACGTTGCAAGCGCACGCCGGATTCGACAATCGCCTGCGCCGCTTCCAATCCGGCCAGCACGCCATAGTTGCCATCGAACTTGCCGCCGGTGGGCTGGCTGTCGAGATGCGAGCCGGTAAGCACTGGCGCGGCCTGCGCATTGGTGCCTTCGAGGCGCAGGAAGAGATTGCCCGCGGCGTCGGTCGATGCCGCGAGGCCAAACTCCCGGCCCCACCCGATCAGCTCACGCCACGCGGCGACCTCCTCCACCGACAACGCCTGACGGTTCACGCCGCCATTGGCAAGCGCCCCGTGCCGCGCGAGCTGCATATGCCGACCCCACAGACGCGTCGCGTCGATGCGCGAAGCGACCTTCGCCGTCATGTGGTCTTCATGATCTGCGCAGATGTCGCACGTGGGTCGCGCACGTCCCAACGGCCCGCGTCCACCAGTCCGATGAAATCGCCGACGAACCGGTTGAAGAGCTCGGGCTCCTCGAGGTTCAGCGTGTGGCCCGTCTTGGGCAGCACCACGAGGCCGCATGCCGGAATCGTCTTCTTCATGAAGATGCCGGGCTGAAGGCAGTGGTCATCTTCATCGCCGGCCATGACGAGCGTTGGAACGATCATTGTGCGTAGCCGCGCCTCGAGGTCATAGATCGAGGGTCGCCGGACTTGCACGCCCCGCATCGTGTTGGCCGCACCGATGGCCGAATGCTCACCCAGCATTTCCGCAAATTCGCGCCAGCCGCGCGGATCCTTGTTCTGGAACTGCACGCGCGACGCGCCGAGCGCGTACGTCTGCGCAAACTGCTTGCTGCCCTGTAGCTCGAACTGCTTCGCGACCTCGAGCGAGACGTCACGAAAGTACTTCTCGAACTGCTTCTCTGCACCATAACCCGCACCGGCGACTACCAGCGACAGCGCGCGTTGGGGCGCTTCGAGTCCAAAATGCAATGCCGCGAAGCCGCCCATCGACAATCCAACCACATGCGCGCGGTCGATGTTTGCGGCATCCAGCACGGCGACGATGTCGTGCACGGCCTGCAGCTGAGAGTAGACCTCCGCGTCCGCCGGCACGTCCGACGGCGGATAGCCGCGCGCGGCGAACGTGATGCAGCGATGCTTGCGCGCGAAGTGCCGCATTTGCGGCTCCCAGCTGCGATAGCTGCCGCCGAATTCATGCACAAACACGATGGGCGTACCCGACCCTGCTTCCTCGAAATAAAGACGTAACCCGTCACTGGTATTCGCATGGCTCATGGCCGTCTCCTAGAAAAGTGCCGCGACGTCGACGATGCTGCGCGCCTTGGTCACCATGTGTGGCAGGCGCTGGCAGAACGCGTCGGCCCACTCTTCCGGAACCGTGGTACTGACCTTGACGAAGCGATGGCCGAACGTCGGTGTGTGATAGGTGCCCTGACGGATCATGATGTTCTCCGCACGATACGCTTCGCACAGTGCTTCGGGCCGCACCCCCGCGTCGATGCATTCGACCACCAGGAAATTTGCCTGCGACGGATAGACGGCGACCGCCATGCCGGCGACCTTCGACACCGCCTTCACGATCTCGGCCTGGTTGCGCCGCTGCCGCCGGTTGATCTCCGGAAACCATGTGTCCTTGATCTTCAGTCCCGCAATCGCCGCGCGCTGCGACACGACGTTGCAGCCCAGATTGTTGGGCGGCGCCGCCGCCAGCCGCTCGATGAGATCGGGATTGGCCACGACCGCGCCCACGCGCATGCCCGCTAAGCCCAGCCACTTCGAGAAGCTGTAGATCGTGATCGACTTCTCTGGATAGAACGTTGCCGCCAGCATGTGCTGATCGGCAAAGTGAAAGTAAGTGCAGTCGTGCAGGAAATACGCGCCGACCTTTCGCGCTATCTGCGTGAACGCCTCGATCTCCGCCGCGCTGTAGCAGACCCCGAGCGGATTGTTGGGATCGACGAGATAGATGATGCGCGTTTTGTCGGTGACCGCCGCCTCGAGCTGTGCAACGGTCAGCTTGTAGCCGTTCTCCGGCTTGTAGATCGGAATCTCTACCACGCGCGCACCCGCTGCCCGCGCGAACTCCAGCGGCCATTTCCAGCCCGGATCGGTCGTGACGAAGTCGACACCCGGCTCGCTCAGCGTATGACAAACGTTGTAGAGCGCTTCAACGGCGCCGTCGGTGACGAGCACCGACTGCTCGGGCAAGCCAAGATCGTCGAGGATCAACTGGCGCAATTCCTCGAAGCCGATGGGTGGCGCGTACGCGTGATACTCCTCGGCGCGGATCGACGCGAGCATCGCCTCGATCACCGCGGGGTGCGAATCAAAGTGATTGGTGTTCTGCCCAAGCCACATGAGCCCGGGGGTGTTGAACAGGCGATCGAAATGCTGATTGCGAACCTCAAATTTGCGCACGTTCCACCGTCCTTTCCTTGATGATCGAGCCACGCGAGGCAATGCCGCCATCGATGGTCACGATTGTTCCCGTGATGTAAGCCGCTCGCGGTGAAGCCAGGAACACCATGAGGTCAGCGACTTCCTCCGGCGTTGCCGGACGTCCGCCCGGATACTTCTCGCGCAATTCCTCGAAGCGATCCGCATCGCCGTACCAGTCGAGCGCGCGCCGTTTGTTGATCTTGATCATCCGTTCGGTTTCCACCGGCCCCGGATTGACGCCCACCACGCGCACACCGAAATCGAGGCTCTGGCCGCCCAGCGCCTTGGTGAACGCCATCAGCGCCGCATTGCCCGTGCTGCCCGCGATGTAGTTGGCGTCCCAGTTCTCGCCTGAATTGCCGATGTCGTTGATGATCACGCCGGAGCGGCGCTTTTTCATCCGTGCGTACACTTCGCGCGTCAGGTTGATGTAGCCGAAGAGCTTCAAGTCGTAGCCGCGCCGCCACTCGTCCTCGGTCAGCGATTCGATCGGACCGGAAGGCACCTCGCCCGCATTGTTGACGAGAATGTCGACGTCGCCCACGGCCTGGGCGAGCACCGTCATGTTGCCCGCGACCGCAAGATCCATCACGTGCAGCGTGACGGTCGAGCCATGACTTGCCATGATCTCGGCCCGCAACGCCTCGAGCGCCGCGCCGGAACGCGCCGCGAGATGCAACGTGCAGCCCTCGGCCGCGAACGCTCGGGCGGCAGCAAGGCCGATTCCTTTCGACGCGCCGGTGATGAGCACCGTCATTCCCTTCATTCGCAAATCCATTCTGGTGTTTCCTTTCCTGGAAAATTGATTGCCGCGTCGCGCGGAGCGATAAACGCCCGTTGCGAACATGCTGATTGCGCATGGCCCACGTTCCGACTTCGCTACCGTCGACGAGTCATGGTGCAGTCCATGGTGTTTTCATGCGCGCCGATCCTCTTGGTTGAGTGCCGGGTGGGCGGAAGGTCGAGCAACATCGAATGCAGCGGCAATGGCGTTGCGATCAGCACCGTTGCGCAACAATATTGAAAGAAGCAGTCGCGCCTTGAGGCTCGAAAGATCGCCCGCCGAAATCGCACCCCGATGCAGAAGATCGATCTCGGAACCGGGGAAGCCATAGGTCGACGTGAATGCCGGACCCGTGTGCACGCGCGTGGCCAGGATGACTGGCATCGCCTTCACCAGGTCGCTGATGATCGGCGCGACGATGGATGGCACGTGGCCGGCGCCCATGCCTTCCAGCACGACGCCCCGGTAGCCAAGGCGCTCCATCTGGCTCAACATTCTTCCATCGTCGCCAAGACTCATTTGGATCAAGGCGACCGGCGCGTCTGCAGGCGTTACCGCCACAATGGGTTGCCGTTGCCGGACGGGCCGGGAATGAATGCGCGCGCGCCCCTCGACGACAATTCCCAACGGTCCGCCGAGCGGCGATGTAAACGCGGAAGGCAACGCCGTGTGCGACTTCTGCACGAAACGCGCCGCATGAATTTCGTCGTTCATGACGACCAGCGTGCCCAGTCCGTTCGCATCGCGTGCCGCGGCGACGATCGTCGCTGCCAGTACATTGGCGGGTCCGTCCGCGCCCGGTGCTTCGGCTCCGCGCATGGCGCCGGTGACCACTACTGGCCGCTCGCTGCAAACCAGCAGATCGAACAGGAAGGCGGTTTCCTCGATCGTGTCGGTGCCCTGGATCACCACCACGCCATCGACGTCGTCCCCCAGGCGCGCGTCGATCAGCGCGGCCACGCCGACGATGTTGTCGATCGACAATGACGCGCCCGGCATGGACAACGGGGATACCGTTTCGATGTCCGCCACGTTCTCGATGCCCACGACCGCGCGCACGAGATCGGCAGCATTCAACGACGGCGCGATGCCACCGGTGGCGGTGCGCGTCATCGTGATCGTCCCGCCAAGCGAGATCAGCAGTACTTTGCGCCCGGACATCTGCAATTCACTCCGTAACCTTCAGTCATGGAACATCACATCGCGCCACCGTAAGTTCGACGGACGCGAACATTCACGACGACTGCGCAACCTGCGTACGGTACCAATCGAGGATCTCCGCGCCGGTCCACATCACCACACCGTCATGGCCGAGAATGTGGTCGTAGAGGGCCTCGAGGTACTTGATTCGGTGCGGTACGCCAGTCAGAAACGGGTGGATCGAGATCGCCATCACCCGCGGCGCCTTGGCACCGTCCTGATACAGTCGATCGAACTGGTCGCGGCCACGCCGGAAAATTTCGTCCGAAGGTTGCTGCTGGACCGCACTGATCACGACGTCATTGATCTCGACCGTGTACGGAATCGAGATCAGCTCGCCGGCCCGGGTTTGCAGCGGGATCGGTTGTTCATCGAGCACCCAGTCGGCCACATATTCGATACCGGCTTCCGCCAGCAGATCGAGGGTTTCGTCGGTTTCCGTGAGTCCCGGACTTTCCCAGCCTCGGGGCGGCTTGCCGGTGAGATCGGTGATGGCCTTGATGGTGTCGGCGATGGCGATGCGTTGGTCGTCGACCCGGTGCATGGGCGTCTGCACGAACCCATGTCCCATGAAGTCCCATCCCGCGTCGTGCGCGGCGAGGCAAGCTTCGTTGTAGACCGTGCAGGCCGAGCCATTGACGGCGAATGTCGCCTTCAGGCCACGACTCTGCAACGCGTCGAGGAAACGCCAGAAGCCGACTCGCATTCCATATTCGTGCCACGCCCAGTTCGGTATGTCCGGCAATAGCGGCTGGCCCATCGGCGGGGGCAGCACCACTCTTGGCATCGGCGCAGTCGGTCGCCAGTTCTCGACGTTGACGATGGTCCACACCGCGACTCTCGCATCGCCCGGAAGCCGCAACGCGCGCCGCCGGTGTATCGGCTCGTACTTGATCCGCCCGCGAACGCTGCTGCCGATGTCGCCAGTTGTCATGATTGTTTCCCGTTGCGCCGATGCATCGATCGTGGTCCGCGTTGCCCCATGTGAATCACAGTGGTGACGAGCCTTCGCCAAGCAATTGCAGTGCGGTTCCCGAACAGAGATGGTGCCGTTCGTGCTCGGTGAGTCGTGGAATCGCCGCGATGGTTTCCTCCGGATGTTCGTCCCCCATGTCGAACGGTGCATCCGTACCGATGCATACGTGGTCGGCACCAACGAGGTCGATCAGATACCGCAGCGCCTCGGGGTCGAAGACCAGGCTGTCGAAATAAAGTCGACGCAGCAATTGCTTGGGCGAGCTCGACGAATTCCGTCGGGCTTCGGGCCGCACCAGATGGCCATGGACCAGACGACCGATCTGGTACGGCGCGAAGCCGCCACCATGGGCCAGGCAGATCCGCAGGTCCTCGAGCTCGTCGAGTGCGCCGCTGTACATGAGGTTCGCCAGCATCACTGTCGTATCGAGCGGATTGCCGATGAGGTTGGTCAGGTAATAGTGTTCGAGACCCTGCTTGGCACCAACGTAGTACGGATGGGCGAACGCGAAGATTCCGAGCTCCTGCGCGCGGCGCAGGATCGGTCGGAACTTCTGTTCAGCAAGTTGCACGCCCTCGACCGATGTCCCGATTTCGATTGCCTTGAAGCCATGTTCGCGGACGACCCGCTCCATCTCGGCGATCGCGGCATCGGGATGCTGGAGTGGAATGGTCGCCATTCCCCGCAGGCGGGCCGGGTTAACCGCAACCATGTCGGCGATGCCGTCGTTCACCAGGCGCGCCGCTTTCAGGGCCAGGTCGACCTCGGCCCAGTAATAGAACATCGGGGGCGCCGGTGAGATCACCGAGACGTCGATGCCCTTGCGATCCATCGCCTCGAGTTTCGCGGCAGCATCGTGGAATTCGTCGAACAGCGGATACACATAGCCCTGTTCGTGAATCACCTTTCTGGCATGTGGCTCACCCTCGATGCGAGCCGCAAATTCTTGCGGACGCAGTGTGATCTGATCCACGATCCGCGTCGGGATCACATGGCTATGGATGTCAATGCGCATGGTGTGATGTACTTTTCAAAGCGGAGTCATCAAGTCCATCATGCAGTCGGTTGGCGATAGCGCCGCTCAGCGCCTGCACGCCGTGAGGTCGATCTCCACGCGGCATCCGGGAACCAGCAGACCGCTGACCTCGACCGTGGTACGCGGTGGCGGCGTTGGAAAAAATTCCTTCCAGACCTGATCGAAATAATAAAAATCGTTCAGGTCCGTCATGAACACCTGCGACTTGACCACATCGTGCAGCCCGCACCCAGCCGCCGCGAAGACCTTGCGGAAGTTTTCGAGGATGTAGCGGGTCTGCTTCTGGATGTCCGAGCCGTAGTACGGAAACGCGGGATCCTGGCGCGCTTCGGGAGCCACGCCCGTCGTTTGATCCGAAGCGATCTGGCCCGCTGCGTACAACGTTTCGCCGCTCAATACGCCCTGGGTGTAATGCGCCCCGGGTGCGGGTGCGTTTGCGGTGGCGACGATGGATCGTGCGGCCCGTTGGTGTATCGCCGTCAGATCGATCTCGATACGGCAGCCGGGTACGAGCAGCGCGCTGACCTGGAGCGTGGTTCGCGGCGGTGGCGATGGAAAAAATTCCCGCCAGACCTTGTCGAAGTAAAAGAAGTCATCGATATCGGTCAGAAAAACCTGCGCCTTCACCGTATCTGCGAGCTCGCATCCGGCAGCGCGATACACCGCCTGGATGTTCTCCAGCACATAGCGTGTCTGGCGCTCGATGTTGGACGCGTAATAGGGAAATGCGGGATCGCTGCGCGCGCTGGCGGGAACGCCGGTGGAATAGTCGGACGCGATCTGGCCGGCGGCATAAAGCGTGTCACCGGCGAGCACACCCTGGCAATAGTGCGCCATGGGTGTGGGCGTCGAAGCTCCCTTGATGACGCGTCGCTCGACTCCAGACTTGACCCCCGTGAGATCGATTTCCACGCGACATCCGGGAACAAGCAAACCGCTAACCTCCACTGTCGTGCGTGGCGGTGGCGAGGGAAAGAACTCCTTCCAGACCTGATCGAAGTAATGAAAATCCTTCAGGTCGGTCATGAACACCTGTGACTTGACAACATCGTCCAGCGAACTCCCGGCCGCCTCGAAAACACCGCGCAGGTTCTGCAGGATGTAACGCGTCTGCTTCTGGATGTCCGAGCCGTAATAGGGAAACGCCGGATCCTGCCGTGCTTCAGGTGCAACGCCGGTCTTGTAGTCTGATGCGATCTGGCCGGCGGCATACAGCGTCTCACCTGCCAGAACACCCTGACAGTAGTGGGCCATCGGCGCCGGCGCACCG
>JBDTTY010000072.1:0-8995 GCA_040007975.1 Betaproteobacteria bacterium
GCGTCGATCAGCGCGATGTCCTGCGGCGTGGTGACAATCACCGCGCCCGTCACCGGCACCTTTTGCGCCAGTGTCAGCGCGATGTCACCGGTGCCGGGCGGCATGTCGACGATCAGGAAATCGACTTCGCGCCAGTTGGTGTCTTTCAACAACTGCTCGAGTGCCTGCGTGACCATCGGGCCACGCCAGACCATCGGCGTATCGGCATCGATCATGAAACCGATCGACATCGCCTGCACACCGTAGGCCTCCATCGGTTCGAGCGTCTTGCCGTCGGCCGACTCGGGACGTCCGGCGATGCCCAGCATCATTGGCTGCGACGGGCCATAGATGTCGGCATCGAGCACCCCCACCGTGGCCCCTTCCGCCGCCAGCGCCAGTGCCAGATTGACTGCGGTGGTCGACTTGCCGACGCCTCCCTTGCCGCTGGCGATCGCGACGATGTTCTTGACGCCCGGGACGAGCTTGACCCCACGCTGGACGGCATGCGACACGATGCGCGTGGTCATGGATACGTTGACGCGACCGGCGCCTGGCAACGCGGCGACCGCATCGCGAATCAGCTTCTTCAGCATTTCGTGCTGACTGCGCGCCGGATACCCCAGCGCGATATCGATACCGATCTCGGTGGCACTGATCGTGATTTTTTTCACGACTTTGCTGGTGACAAAATCGCGACCCGTATTGGGATCGACAATGCCCTTGAGACAAGCTGTGACTAATGCTTCCGACAACGCCATCGAGATGCTCCGCGACGGCCGCAACAGCGCGACCTGAACCGCAAATTTTAGCTGATTTCGTCCGCGCCGCCGGGAATGTGCCGCGTTGTTGTTAGAATCAACAGTTAACCCTTCACTGCGCAAGGTTTTGCGATGTCTTCCGCCGCCCTTCCCGTCCGCAAGTTATTTGTCACCACGGCGCTTCCCTACGCCAACGGGCCGTTTCACATCGGGCACATGATGGAGTACATCCAGGCCGATATCTGGGTGCGGTTTCAGCGCATGCAGGGGCACGAAGTCCATTTTGTCTGTGCGGACGACACCCACGGCGCGGCAATCATGCTCAAGGCCGACGCTGATGGCATCACGCCGGAGCAGCTGATTGCGCGCGTCAACGTGTCGCACGTCGAGGACTGGAAGCGTTATCACATCAGCTTCGACACCACCCATTCGACGCATTCGCCCGAAAACGTGGCGCTGGCAGGATCCATCTATCGCAAGTTGCGCGACCATCATCCGTCGCTGATTGCCTCGCGGACCATCGAGCAGTTCTACGATCCGGTCAAGGGCATGTTCCTGGCCGATCGGTATATCAAGGGCGTCTGCCCGAAGTGCGGTGCCAAGGACCAATACGGTGACGCCTGCGATGTGTGCGGCGCGACGTATGCAGCCACCGAGCTGATCGAGCCCTACTCGGCCATCACTGGCGCCAAGCCGGAGTTGCGCCAGTCAGAGCATCTGTTTTTTCGACTGTCCGATCCACAGGTCATTGCCTTTCTTGAACGCTGGACCAAGGAAACGCCACTGCAACCCGAGGTCTTCAACAAGATTCAGGAGTGGCTCGGCGACGGCGGCAAGGCGCTCAATGACTGGGACATTTCCCGCGACGCACCTTACTTCGGCATCGAGATCCCCGAAGCACCGGGCAAGTACTTCTATGTGTGGCTCGACGCGCCGATCGGATACCTCGCGGCACTGAAGAAGCATTTCGATTCGGGCGCGGCACGACGCGCCTACCCGAACGAAACGCGGACCTTCGAGCATTTCATCGAGGATCCTGCCGTCGAGCAGTACCACTTCATCGGCAAGGACATCGTCTATTTTCATACGTTGTTCTGGCCGGCGATGCTGCGCTTCTCCGAGCGCAAGACGCCCACCAACGTCTTCGTCCACGGCTTCATCACCTTCTCCGGCGAGAAGCTTTCGAAGTCGCGCGGTAGCGGTGGCACCATCAGTCCGCAACGCTATCTCGAGTTGGGCTTCAATCCTGAATGGCTGCGCTACTACATCGCGGCGAAATTGAACGATCGCGTCGAGGATCTCGATTTCAATCCCGACGACTTCGTCGCGCGCGTCAACAGCGACCTGATCGGCAAGTACGTGAACATTGCAAGTCGTGCGGCGGGCTTCATCGCCAAGCACTTCGATGGAGCGCTTGCGTTCGACTCTGCGGTGGCGAAGCAATTGCGCGATGCTGCGTTCGGCAGTCAGAAGCTTGCCGCGGAGGCATACCACGCGCGGCGCTACGGTCAGGTGGTGCGCGACGCGATGGCGATTGCGGATCGCATCAATGAATCCTTCGACCAGGCCAAGCCGTGGGCGCTGGCCAAGGATCCCGCCCAACGCGCAGCTCTGCAGGATATTTGTTCGCGTGCATTGCACGGCTTCAAGCTCCTGACCGTCCTGCTCGCGCCGATCCTGCCGACCACGGCGTCAGCGGTGGCTCGCAATTTTTTCGGACTTGATCGCGATTTCGTGTGGGGCGATGGCACCGTGTTGCCATCACGCGTTGGCGCATACGCGCATCTCCTCTCCCGCATCGACCCGAAACAGATCGACGCGCTGCTGGATGCCCCTGCAGCATCGCCGGTACCTGCCATGATTGCTGCGCCTGCTGCCGCCAAACCGGCGGCGTCCGCTGCCGCGCCGGTGCCGGCGCCGGAAACCTCCACCATCAGCATCGACGACTTCACCAAGATCGACCTGCGCATTGCACGCATCGTCAACGCCGAGCAGGTCGAAGGCGCAGACAAATTACTTAAGCTGACACTCGATGCCGGCGAAGGCCGCCACCGCACGATTTTTGCCGGGATCAAGTCCGCCTATGATCCGGCAACGTTGATTGGACGCCTGACCCCCATGGTGGCCAATCTCGCACCGCGCAAGATGAAGTTTGGCTTGTCGGAAGGCATGGTGTTGGCCGCCTCCGGCGACGGCCCTGGCATCTTCCTGCTGGCACCCGACAGCGGCGCCGCACCCGGCATGCGCGTGAAATGAAGGTGCTTGCGCGGCTTCTGCGCGCCCCCCAGTTCGCACCATTGCCCCCCGCCGTTGCCGCCGCGTCCGAGATCTTGCGTACGGAATAGTCGATGGCCGCGCTGCCCGACATCAATGCAATCACTTCGGCCTTCCGGTTCCGGCCAAAGCTCGTCGAATGCCTCAAGGCCGGGTACACCCGAGCCGACTTTCGCGGCGATCTGATCGCCGGCGTCACCGTCGGCGTGGTGGCGCTGCCGCTGGCCATGGCCTTTGCGATCGCCTCGGGCGTGCCCCCGCAAGCGGGAATTTTCACCGCCATCATCGCGGGATTTCTGATCTCGCTGCTGGGCGGCTCGCGCGTGCAGATCGGCGGCCCCACCGGCGCCTTCATCGTGATCGTTTACGCCATCGTCGTGCAGTACGGCGTGGCCAACCTCGTCATTTGCACGGTCGCAGCCGGCGTCCTGCTGCTTGCAATGGGCTTCATGCGCATGGGCAGCCTGATCCGGTTCATTCCGGTGTCAATAGTAATTGGCTTCACCAATGGCATCGCAGTCCTGATCCTGTTGTCGCAACTGAAGGATTTTCTCGGCCTCGACATCACGATGCCGGAAGAATTCTTTACGCGCGTGAAAGCCATGGCGACCAATATTCACCATGTGAGCCCCCCCACGGTCATTTTGTCGTCGATGTGTCTCTTCGTGCTGTGGTTTTGGCCCAAGTCGATCACGACGACGGGGCAGGTGTTGGAGGAAGAAAGCCATGCCGTGCCGCATTCGTCCGCCGGTGGCGATGGCGATGTGCCGTTGCGTGACCGGGCTTTTCTCAACTCGACGCGACGCGGCCGTGCGGTGTTGTCGCGATTGCCCGGACCCATCGTAGTATTGATTGTCGCGACGATCATGGCAACGCTGCTGAATCTCGACGTTGAGACCATCGGCTCCCGCTTTGGCGGCATCCCACAGAGCCTGCCGGCCCTGGTCTGGCCGGATATTTCGCTGGAAACCCTGCGCAAATTGCTGGCACCCACGATCACCATCGCATTGCTGGGCGCCATCGAGTCATTGCTTTCCGCGCGCGTGGCGGACGCGCAAATCGATGATCGACACGATCCCAATCAGGAATTGATGGCACAGGGCGTTGCCAACATCATCGCGCCGTTCTTCGGCGGCATCCCGGCCACGGGCGCGATTGCGCGCACGGCGACCAACGTTCGCGCCGGCGCGCGGACGCCGATTGCAGGCATTATCCACGCCATCACACTGCTGCTGATCGTGCTGATCGCCGCACCGCTGGCCAAATACATCCCGCTCGCCGCGTTGTCGGCCGTGTTGATCATGGTGGCGCTCAACATGGGCGACTGGCACGCGTTTCGGGAGCTTGCGCGTTACTCGATTCCTTATCGCACGGTCCTGCTCACCACATTTTTCATCACTGTTGTTTTCGATCTCACGCTCGCGGTCGAAATCGGACTGGTTCTGGCCAGTCTTTTCTACATCTATCGCATGTCCGATTTGACGCAGATCGAGTCGATCCGTCTCGATGGCGTGTCACCCGCCATCGCCGCCTACAAGGTTTTCGGCTCGCTGTTTTTCGGATCCGTAGGCAAGCTCGAACCGTTGCTCGATCCGGCGCGAACGCCTGCCAGGATCGTGATCCTGGAAATGCACCAGATGATCAGCATCGACAACACCGGGCTCGAGACATTGCAGTCGATCCAGCGCACGCTGGCCAAGCGCGGCGGTCAGCTCATCCTGTGCGGTCTCAATCGCAATCCCGCCAACCAGGTCGAACGCTCCGAGTTTGCCGCGACGCTTGGCGAAGCCAACGTGGTGCCGCATCTGGCCCGCGCGCTGTTCCGCGCGCATCAGCTGATGCGCGACGTCGAGCCCGTGGATGCGTCCGAGCCGTCCGCGTATTGAGCGCCACCGTCTGATAGTCGTAGACGAGGCTTCAGCCTCGTTGCACACGTCGCAATGATGACGCCTCGCCTACGGTTGACGCACCGCGAGGCTGAAGCCTCGGCTACGGTTGACGTACCACGAGGCTGATGCCTCGCCTACGGATTGAGTTATCCCAGCAGGTCGCCAGACACCTTGCGACCGCGCGTGGGCAGTGCAGGCGTCGTGGCACCCTTGCGGCGGCGCTTGACCTCGGCCTCCAACACCGGCTTCAGGTAATGCCCGGTATAGCTTCCAGCCGTGGCCGCGATCACATCCGGCGGCCCTTCGGCAACGATCATCCCGCCACCGCCACCGCCTTCGGGACCAAGATCGATAATCCAATCGGCCGTCTTGATCACATCGAGATTGTGTTCGATCACCACGACCGTATTGCCGTGATCACGCAGCCGGTGCAGCACGGTGAGCAACAATTCAATGTCGTGGAAATGCAGACCGGTGGTGGGCTCGTCCAGGATGTATAGCGTGCGCCCGGTGTCGCGTTTCGACAACTCGAGCGCCAGCTTCACGCGCTGCGCTTCACCGCCCGACAATGTGGTTGCCGATTGCCCGAGCGTGATGTAACCCAGCCCCACGTCCAGCAACGTATGCAGCTTGCGTGCGACCGTCGGCACGGGTTCGAAGAACGTATGCGCCTGCTCCACCGTCATTGCCAGGACTTCGTGAATGTTCTTGTCCTTGTAGCGCACTTCCAGCGTTTCGCGGTTGTAGCGTTGGCCATGGCAGACATCGCACGGGACATACACGTCCGGCAGAAAATGCATCTCGACCTTGATGAGGCCATCGCCCTGACAGGCTTCGCAGCGCCCGCCCTTGACGTTGAACGAAAATCGTCCGGGACCGTAACCACGCTCCCGCGCTTCCTTCACCTGCGAAAACAATTCGCGTATCGGGGTGAACAAACCGGTGTAGGTCGCAGGATTGGACCGTGGGGTGCGACCGATGGGGCTCTGGTCGACGCTGATCACTTTGTCGAAGTGATCGAGCCCTTCGATGTCGCCGTGAGTCGCAGGCTCCTCCGCGCTGTCGTACAGGTGACGCGCCACCGCGTGATACAGCGTGTCATTGATCAGCGTGGACTTGCCCGAACCCGACACGCCGGTCACGCATACGAACAATCCCACCGGCAGACTGAGCGTCACGCGTTTTAAGTTGTTGCCCGCCGCATTGGCGATGGTCAGCACGCGCGTGGGATCGGCGCGGTGCCGGCGCGCCGGAATCGGAATCTGCCGATGGCCCGCAAGGTACTGGCCGGTGAGCGAATGCGGCGCATGTCGTACTTCTTCGGGCGTGCCTTGCGCCACCACTTGCCCGCCATGCTCGCCGGCCCCGGGACCCATGTCCACGACGTAGTCGGCAGCGTTGATCGCATCTTCGTCGTGCTCCACGACGATGACGCTGTTGCCCAGATCGCGCAAATGCTTCAGCGTGTCCAGCAGACGGTCATTGTCGCGTTGGTGCAAGCCAATCGAGGGCTCGTCCAGCACGTACATGACGCCGGTCAGGCCGGAGCCGATTTGCGAGGCCAGTCGAATGCGTTGGGCTTCGCCACCCGACAACGTTTCCGCCGAGCGATCGAGTGACAAGTAATCGAGGCCGACGTTGTTGAGAAACTGCAGGCGACTGACGATTTCCTTGACGATACGATCGGCGATCGCCGCTTTCTGCCCGTCAAGGGACAATCCGCGAAAAAACGTCATCGCGTCTTTCAGCGGCAACCCCGACACTTCGTAAATCGGCCGCGCATAGCCACCTTGCCCGACCTTGACGTGACGCGCCTCGCGGCGCAGCCGTGTCCCGTTGCAGTCGGGGCATGGCTTGTTGTTGAGATACTTGGCCAGTTCCTCGCGGACCATGACGGAATCCGTCTCGCGATAGCGGCGTTCGAGATTGGGCACGATGCCCTCGAATGCATGCTCGCGCACCATGGGCTTGCCGCGGTCCGACAAATACGTGAACGGAATTTTTTCGTCGCCCGAGCCGTAAAGGATCAGCGACTGCACGCGTTCGGACAGTTTGACGAACGGCTTGTCGACGTCGAAGCCGACATGTTTGGCCAGACTTTGCAGCAACTGAAAATAAAATTGGTTGCGGCGATCCCAGCCCTTGATCGTGCCGGAGGCGAGCGACAATTGCGGAAAAGCCACCACGCGCTTCGGATCAAAAAAACTGATCGAGCCCAACCCGTCGCAGCGCGGGCACGCACCCAGCGGGCTGTTGAACGAAAAAAGCCGCGGCTCGAGTTCGGCCAGCGCGTAGTTGCAGATGGGACAGGCAAACTTGGCGGAGAAGAGATGCTCGGCACCGCCATCCATTTCCACGGCGATCGCGCGACCATCGCCGTGACGCAATGCCGTCTCGTAGGACTCGGCCAAGCGCTGTTTGAATTCCGGCCGGATGCGCAGCCGGTCCACGACCACTTCGATCGTGTGCTTGGTGGTCTTGGCGAGCTTGGGTACCGCGTCGATCTCGACGACTTTGCCGTCAACGCGCACACGCGCAAAGCCCTTGGCCCGCAACTCGACGAACAGTTCGAGATGCTCGCCCTTGCGATTGACGATCACCGGGGCCAGGATCATCAGTCGCGGGCCTTCGGCATCGGACCCCTGCATGGCCAACGTCGCATCGACCATCTGCGAGATGGTCATTGCCGACAGCTTCTGCTCCGGGTGATCAGGACAATACGGATCCCCGACACGCGCAAACAAGAGGCGCAGATAGTCGTGAATTTCGGTCACCGTGCCGACCGTCGAGCGCGGATTGTGCGACGTGGCCTTTTGCTCGATCGAGATGGCCGGCGACAAGCCTTCGATCAAGTCGACGTCGGGCTTTTCCATTAACTGCAAAAATTGGCGCGCGTATGCCGACAGCGATTCGACGTAGCGACGCTGACCTTCGGCGTAGAGCGTGTCAAACGCGAGCGAGCTTTTGCCCGAGCCCGACAAACCGGTAATCACAATCAGCTTGTGTCGCGGCAGATCGAGATTGAGGTTCTTGAGGTTGTGCGTTCGTGCGCCGCGGATGCGGATGGAGTCCATGCAAGGCTTATGGTGATTGGCGGGGCAACTGACAGCCACACCTCGTGCGATTGGAGTGCAGGGGGTCGTCCATGGGGCCTAAAGGACGACGAGCGAACCTGTTAGTATATTGTGTTTATTCGCCGCGCTTAAAGCCCTAATTTTTCGTCCATGACTCCCACGCCCGCACCCGGCACCGTCGATGTGCGGCCGAACCCGGCCGCGGTGCGCATGAACGCAGGCGAACGCCGCGCCACGACCAGTCTCGCGGCCATTTACGGTCTGCGCCTGCTCGGCATGTTCGTCATCCTGCCGGTGTTCGCGTTGTACGCCGAGACGCTCGACGGTGGTGCAAGCCACACGTTGATCGGTATCGCGCTGGGCGCCTATGGCCTGACGCAGGCAATCCTGCAAATTCCCTTCGGCTGGGCTTCGGATCGCTGGGGTCGCAAGCCGGTGATCTACGGCGGCCTTGCGATCTTTGCCGTCGGCAGCTTTGTCGCGGCGGCTGCCCATACGATCGAATGGGTCATCATCGGGCGGTGCCTGCAGGGTGCCGGCGCCATTTCGGCGGCCGTGATCTCGCTCACCGCTGATCTCACCCGTGATTCGGTGCGCACGCGCGCAATGGCCATCATCGGCATCACCATCGCGGCGACGTTTGCGGTGTCGCTCGTGGCGGGCCCGATCCTCAAGGCCGCGATCGGCGTACCTGGCATCTTCGCTCTCACCGGCCTTCTTGCCGTGGGGGCGATCATTGTGGTCCGCGTTGCCGTCCCTGATCCGGGTCCTGTCGTGGTCGCGTCCGAAAGTACCCGCAAGCAACTGCTGCGCGTGCTGGTCGACCCCCATCTGCTGCGACTCAACTACGGCACCTTTGCGTTGCATGCGGTGCTGATGGCGCTGTTCACGCAGCTGCCATTTGCGATGGTCGATTTGGGCCTTGTCGGTGACCGGCACTGGGTGGTGTATTTGCCGGTGCTGCTGCTCTCCGTCGTGCTGATGCTGCCGTTCCTACGGCAGGTGGATCGCGTGGGTC
>JBDTTY010000073.1:0-8986 GCA_040007975.1 Betaproteobacteria bacterium
CATTGACGCCCTGCTCGCGCAAAATGGCGATGCGAGGCCGGACGCCGGTGGCGATGTAAGGCGCCGCCACATCGGCATCCGGATCAAAAGTTAGGTGCGGCACCAAGCCGGGCGTCGCTTCGTCGTCGAGCATGGCGTATTCCTGCGCTACCACTGTCGGATTGTCACGCGCCATCTGCATCGCATGTGACGTGGCGGACCACGCGCGTTGCAGGTCGGCGCGTGTTTCATCGAGCACCACCTCGCCATGCCGCATGAACCGCATCCGCCCCGTATCGGACCGGGTGCCGATGATCGTGGCCGTCAATCCCGCGTGCGAAGCGGCGCGCACGAGTGCGGCTGCATTGTCCGCGTGCACGGCGATCACGGCCCCCAACTCCTCGGCGAACAGCGTCGACAATGGGTCCGCGTGA
The DNA here is from genome assembly GCA_040007975.1 of Betaproteobacteria bacterium. Taxonomy (GTDB): domain Bacteria; phylum Pseudomonadota; class Gammaproteobacteria; order Burkholderiales; family Casimicrobiaceae; genus VBCG01. The sequence goes on from JBDTTY010000073.1 coordinate 414, forward strand.
ATGCCATCGAGCGTGATGTCGAGACCACAATGATTGGCAAACGCGTATTCGGCCAGCGTGGCGAAGAGACCACCATCGGCAATGTCGTGATACGCGACGATTTCCCCCACTTTCGCGTGATGCTGGATGTACGCAAAAAATGTCGCCAACAACTGTGGATCGTCAAGATCGGGGGCATCGTTGCCGAGCTGACCATGGACCTGTGCAAGTGCGGAGCCGCCCAAGCGCCGAAGTCCACTCGCCAGATCGATCAGAATGAAACTCAGCGCACCTTGATCACGCGGCAGCAATGGCGTCAACGTGCGACGCACATCCATCACGGGGGCAAAGGCCGATACGACGAGCGAGATCGGCGCGGTCATCGCCATGGCAACACCGTTGTCGACCCAGGTCGTGCGCATCGCCATCGAATCCTTGCCGACCGGGATCGACAGACCCAATTGCGTGCACGTCTCGATGGCCACCGCGTGCACGGTGTCGTAGAGCGCCGCGTCTTCGCCGGGATGACCGGCAGGCGCCATCCAATTGGCGGACAGCTTGATATCGAACAGATGGGCAATGGGCGCGGCTGCAATATTGGTGATCGCCTCGGCCAATGCCATGCGACCGGACGCGGGCGCATCAATCAGCGCCAACGGCGTGCGCTCGCCCATCGCCATCGCTTCGCCGGCGAAACCCTTGAAGTCCATCAGCGTGACGGCGACATCGGCTACCGGCACCTGCCATGGTCCGACCATCGGATCGCGCGAACACAGTCCGCCTACCGTACGGTCCCCGATCGTGATGAGAAAGGTCTTGTCGGCCACGGCCGGCAATTGCAGCACGCGATACGCAGCGTCCCGGATCGTGATGCGTGATGTGTCAAGCGGCGGCAGGGTGCGCGCCAAGTGACATACATCGCGCGTCATCTTCGGCGCCTTGCCGAGAATGACGTCAAGCGGCACGTTGACCGCGTTGTTGGCAAACATCGGATCTGCGACAACCAGTTGCCCATCCGCATTCGCGGTGCCGACGACGGCAAACGGACAACGTTCGCGCGCGCACAGCGCCGCAAAGGACGGTAATGCCGCGGGCGGTATCGCCAGCACGTAGCGTTCCTGCGCTTCGTTGCACCAGATCTCGCGCGGCGCCATCGCCGACTCTTCACTAGGAATTGCGCGCAAATCGAATGTTCCACCCGCATCACCGCCATGCACCAGTTCGGGCAGCGCGTTGGACAAGCCACCGGCACCGACGTCATGCAAGGACAGGATGGGATTGGCCTCGCCCAGTTGCCAGCAACGGTCGATCACTTCCTGCGCACGCCGCTCCATCTCGGCATTGCCGCGCTGGACCGAATCGAAATCGAGGTCGGCCGTGTTGACACCGGTGGCCATCGACGACGCCGCACCGCCCCCCATGCCGATCAGCATGCCGGGGCCACCCAGCTGAATCAGCAGCGTGCCTGCAGGCAATGGATGCTTGTGCGTGTGGTCCGCCCGAATGTTGCCCACGCCGCCGGCCAACATGATCGGCTTGTGATAGCCGCGCCACTCACCGGCCACATATTGCTCGAACGTACGGAAATATCCGGCCAGATTGGGCCGACCGAATTCGTTGTTGAATGCCGCTGCGCCAACCGGACCTTCGATCATGATCGACAGCGCCGACGCGATGCGCTCGGGTTTGCCTGCGGGCCCGGGTCCACCGGCCGTTGCCGATTCCCATGGCTGCGGCAACGTCGGAATGCGCAAATGTGATACGGTGAATCCGGTGAGTCCGGCCTTGGGCTTGGCGCCGATGCCGGTCGCACCTTCATCGCGAATCTCGCCGCCCGCGCCGGTAGCCGCCCCCGGAAATGGCGCAATCGCAGTCGGATGATTGTGGGTTTCCACTTTCATCAACGTGTGCGTGAGTTCATCCGACGCGCCGTAGTGACCGTCGTCACGCGGATAAAAGCGCGCGACCGTCGTGCCTTCCATCACTGCCGCATTGTCGGAGTAAGCGACCACCGTACCTTGTGGATGCGCGCGATGGGTCTCGCGAACCATTGCAAACAAACTCTTGTCCTTGCGCTCGCCGTCGACAATCCAATCGGCGTTGAAGATCTTGTGCCGACAATGCTCCGAGTTGGCCTGCGCAAACATCATCAGCTCGACATCGGTCGGGTCGCGCTGCAACCGTCGGAAATGCAGGTCGAGATACTCGATCTCGTCGACGGCCAGCGCCAGACCCAGCTCGGTGTTGGCCTGGTCCAGCGCCGCACGTCCCAGCGCATGCAATGGAATGATTGTCATCGGTGGCGGTGGCACGTGCGCAAACAACTGCCGCATATCATCGACATCAAGCAGCACCGCTTCGGTCATCCGATCGTGCACCAGCGGCAGCAACACGGCTTGATCCTGCGTCGCGAGCGGCGCACCACCCGTCGTATGCACCTCGAACAAGACGCCACGCTCGATGCGGCGAACCACATCGAGTCCGCAATTGCGCGCAATATCGGTCGCCTTGGATGACCACGGCGAAATCGTCCCCGGTCGCGGCACGACGAGCCAACGTGCCTGTGGCGCGGCGGCGTTGCGGTCCCCGTCCTCGCCGTAGGTCAGCAGTTCGTCGAGCGTGCGCCGCTCATCCGCGCACAGCGGTCGCGCAAGTTCAACAAAATGACGGTAGGTGGCCTGCAGATGGACGACAGCATGCGCAGGATGGACGTGCGCGAGACCTTGCAGCAACTTCGAAAGGCGGAACGGCGACAGCGCCGAACGGCCCGCCAGCGAAAGGATTTCGGACATCGCGAAGGGGAAGCGCGTAAAGACGAATTATCTCACGTTACGACAAAGCCCCGGCCACGGTCCTCGATAGCCCTTTCATACTGAATTTTTTCACGCATGGGTCCATCAATATCCGGTCATTCGACCTTGCCAATGCGCTTGACCACGTCGGCCATCTTGGCGGCGTCGGCATCTACGTACCGCTGGAATTCCGGAGCATCGAAGTGCTGGATCGGACTGCCTGCCGTTCCCAACACCTGCTTCACCCGTTCATCGTTGGCGGCTGCGCGCGCGGCATCGACAACGCCGCCCGGCGGAAACGCATTATGGGAGCCTCCAGAGAATGACAACCGCCGGCAACGGGGGGTCGCATGTCCTACAGTGGCGTGCAGCGTCAGTGATGCAGGATCTTGGCCAGAAACTGCTGCGCGCGTTCGGAGCGCGGCTTGCCGAAAAAGTCATCCTTCGTGGCATCTTCGACGATCTTGCCGTGGTCCATGAAGATGACGCGGCTCGCCACACTGTGTGCAAACCCCATCTCGTGGGTGACGCACATCATCGTCATTCCTTCCTTGGCCAGGCCCACCATTACATCCAGCACTTCGTTGACCATTTCGGGGTCAAGCGCCGACGTCGGTTCGTCAAACAGCATGCAGATCGGATCCATCGACAATGCTCGCGCGATGGCCACGCGCTGCTGCTGGCCGCCGGAAAGTTGTCCGGGGAATTTGTCCTTCTGCTCGATGAGTCCCACGCGATCGAGATATTTCAATCCGCGCGTGACGGCCTCGTCGGTGCTGCGACCCAGGACCTTGATCTGACCCAGCGTCAGATTCTGCGTGATCGTGAGATGCGGGAACAGTTCGAAATTCTGGAACACCATGCCCACCCGCGCGCGCAACTTGGGCAGGTTGGTCTTGGGATCGTTGACCTTGATTCCGTCGACAACGATATTGCCCTTCTGGAACGGCTCCAATGCATTCACAACCTTGATCAACGTGGATTTGCCGGACCCCGAGGGACCACACACGACGATCACCTCGCCCTTTTCGACGTTGGTGGTGCAGTCGGTCAGCACCTGGAAATTACCGTACCACTTCGACACGTCCTTGATTTCGATCATCGGCATGATGCAGTCCCGGGTCTGGTTGCGCGAGTTTTCAACGAATGATGGCGATCTTGTGCTGCAGTCGCTTGACCAACTGCGACAACCCGAAGCTGATCACGAAGTAGACCAGCGCGGCAAAAATGTACATCTCGACGAGGCGCCCGTCGCGCTGCGCGACTTTGGAGGCCGCACCGAGAAAGTCGGTGAGCGACAGCACGTACACGAGCGAGGTATCCTGAAACAGGATGATCGTTTGCGTGAGCAGGATCGGCACCATGTTGCGAAAGGCCTGCGGCAAAACAATCGTGCCCATCGTCTGCCAGTAGTTGAGGCCGATCGCATAGCCGGCAGAGACCTGGCCGCGCGAAATCGACTGGATGCCGGCCCGCATGATCTCCGAGTAGTACGCCGCCTCGAACAACGTGAACGTGATCACCGACGATGCAAACGCCCCGACCTTGATCGGCGTGGGTGAGCCGATGATCCACGCCCCGATGTAGGGCACCAAGAAGTAGAACCAGAAGATCACCAGCAGCAGTGGAATTGACCGAATGAGATTGACGTACGCGGTGGCCGGTAACGATAGCCACTTGTACGATGACAATCGCATCATCGCCAGCAACGTGCCAAGAATGATGCCGCCCGCGGCGGCCATCGCGGTGAGCGTCAGCGTGAAGGTCATGCCCTCGCGGAAGAGGTAGACAAACGAGCGCTGAATGACATCGAAGTCGAAATCGACCATGGTCAGTGTGCCCCGCCAGCGGGTACATGCCCGATGAATCCGGGCACGGACACGGATTTTTCAAGCCACCGCATCAGTGTGACGACACCAAGATTGACCGCAATGTAGATCAGCGTCGCCGCGGTGAACGCCTCGAAGACCTGAAATGTGAATTCCTGCAGTGAACGCGCTGCGGCCGTCAATTCAAGCAGCCCGATCGTCAAGGCGACCGACGTGTTCTTGATGAGGTTCATCGTTTCGGATGTGAGCGGCGGCAGGATGACCCGGAAGGCCATCGGCAGCACGACGAAACGATAGGACTGCGGCAGCGTGAGCCCCAGCGCGGTACCCGCCATGAACTGTCCGCGCGGCAGCGACTGAATGCCCGCCTTGACCTGTTCGCTGACCCGCGCCGCGGTGAAGAGGCCAAGACCGATGACCGCAGGGACGAACGAAGCCCACGGCGGCGGCATCTGCTTGATCGCGGTACCAAGCGCTTTGGGCAGCAGCTCAGGGAGAACGAAGAACCAGAGGAACAACTGGACCAGCAGCGGAATGTTGCGGAAGAGTTCGACGTACGCGTTGCCGATCATCACTGCCCACTTGTTGGGCGTGGTGCGCATCACCCCAAGCATTGAGCCCAGCAGAAAAGCGATGACGCCGGCGCAGAAGGCTGTGGCCAGCGACCACAGCACACCGTAGAAGAGTGTCATCCCCCAGGTGCCGGTGCCATCCGCGGCCATGTCCCAGAACACTTTCCAGTTCCAGTTGTAGTTCACGCGTTCTCCCTGCCCGGAACTGTTGTTGTGAATCGACTATAGCAAACAAAACGGGGAGCCGAAGCCCCCCGTTTGGTACGACGCGATCAATGGCAACGCTTACTTGTAGACTGCCGGATCACCGCTGTCAGTCGGATTGGCAAACACACGCGCCAATTGCGGCGACGGTGCCAAAGCCAGGTTGATATCCTTCGGCGGAATCTTGCCCTGGAACCACTTGGCGTAAATCGGTGCAATGGCGCCGCTCTTGTAAAGCGTGGCGGTGGCATTGTCGACAACTTTTTTGAACGCCGGATCGTCCCGGCGCATCATGATGCCGTAGGGCTCGATCGAGTAGGCTTCAGCTCCGACGACGTAGTCGCTTGGCGCCTTCGAACCTGCCACAAGGCTTGCCAGCAGGATGTCATCCATGAAGAACGCCGACGCGCGGCCGGTCTCGACCATCAGGAACGCTTCGGCGTGATCCTTGCCCGTCAGGATGTTCATGCCAAGACCCTTGGCGGCATTTTCTTCCGTCAGCCACTTGATGTTGGTGGTGCCGGCGGTGGAGACCACCGTCTTGCCCTTGAGATCCGCCAACGTCTTGAAGTTGTCGGCCTTCTTTGACACAAAGCGGTTGGCCGTGACGAAATGCGTATTGGTGAAGGCCACCTGCTTCTGGCGATCAATGCTGTTGGTAGTCGAGCCGCATTCGAGGTCGATCGTGCCGTTGGCCATCAGCGGGATGCGCGTGGCGGACGTCACCGGATTCAACACGACCTTGATGCCGGGCGCTTTGAGTTCAGTTCTCACGGCGTCGACGACCTTCATGCAGATGTCCATCGCGTAGCCGATGACCTGCTGCTTGTCGTCGTAGTACGAAAACGGAATCGACGAATCGCGATGGCCGATCGTGATCGAGCCCGATTCCTTGATCTTTTTCAGCGTACCGGTCAACTCCTGTGCGCAAACCCCCGCGGCGAATGTGACGGCGACTGACGCCAGAACAATTTTGGAAGACAAATTCATCAAAACCTCCGATACCCGCGCTATCGATTGCGCGGCGATTGATTCAGAAAAATGTTTGGAGCCGGGAGACGAAGCTCGAACATCAGGGGCCGAACTGGTCATCAAACGGCGGTCGCGTAGTGTACCTGTGAATTGCCGCAAATGTCCGATGTGAAATGCCATGTTTTCCACTACCCAGGGGGCACCCCCGACACCGACCCTATAATCGCCGAATGATCCCTTCCCTAGCACCGATCTTGACCGTCGCCACGATACGGTCGCTCGAAGCCGCGAATCCCACAGCAGGCCTCATGGAACGCGTAGGAAGAATCTGCGCCAGCCATGCCGAAAAGATGTGTACCGACCGTGGCGGCCCCATCGTGGTGCTAATTGGCCCCGGCAACAATGGCGGCGATGCGTTAGTCGCCGCCCGCGAATTGTGCAAACGCTGCAACGACGTCGAGGTGGTTTTTGCCGGGGATAAAGCGACATTGCCGGACGATGCCGCAGCGGCCTATCGCAGCTTCATCGCCACTGGTGGGACGACCATGACGACGCCAGGGCCGCGGCGTCCGGCGCTGATCATCGACGGGCTCTTCGGACTCGGCTTGTCGCGACCGCCCGCCGCCCCGTGGTCCGATCTCATTGCGTGGGCCAACCACAGCGGCTCGCCCATTCTTTCGATTGACGTCCCCAGTGGGCTCGACGCGGCGACGGGTCATGCGTTCGATCCGGTCATCATTGCGCACACCACGCTTGCCTGCATTGCATTGAAGCCGGGCATGTTGACCGGGGATGGTCCCGACACGTGCGGGACGATTCTTGTCGACGCGATCGGACTCGATGTTGAATCGACGCCGCACGGCGCGTGTCTCGCGTGGCCCGGCATGGCTGCCGCGTTACCGACCGTATTGGCACGCCGTGTCCGAAACGTGAACAAAGGGACATTCGGTACGCTCGGAATTCTGGGCGGGACCGAAGGGATGGGCGGCGCGTTGATTCTTGCCGGACGTGCCGCGTTGCGCACGGGGGCGGGCAAGGTCTGGCTCGGCTTTCTGATGCCCGATCCACCCAAGCTTGATACCGGCATGCCCGAATTGATGCTGCGGCATGCGGGCGTGGTAATTGATGCCAATCCCGATGCGCTGGTAATCGGTCCCGGACTCGGCACCAGCGAAGCGGCGAGATCGTTGTTGACCCGCACGCTGGCGCTGCCGATTCCCATTGCGCTGGATGCGGACGCACTCAACCTACTTGCGCGCGACGCGGCGATGCAGACGTTGGTGGCGCAACGCGCAGCCCCGACCTTGGCCACACCCCATCCCGGCGAAGCGGCACGCGTGCTTGGCATCTCGACTGACGACGTGCAGCGCGATCGCATTGGTGCCGCGCACGCACTCGCGCATCGGCTGCGGGCCAGCATCGTGTTGAAAGGCGTGGGCAGCGTGATCGTGCATCGCGATGCATCGTGGGCGATCAATACCAGCGGCGGGCCGGCACTGGCGACGCCTGGCAGTGGCGACGTGCTGTGCGGACTATTGGGCGCGCTGCTGGCGCAAGGGATTCCGGCGCACGAAGCATTGCCGCTGGCGGTGTGCCTGCATGGCGCCGCCGCCGATCATCTGGTGGCCAATGGCATCGGGCCGCTTGGTCTCACGGCGTCCGAGTTGCCGGACGCTGCGCGCGCATTGCTCAACGCGGCCACGCGACATCCCAGCGGCGCATAGGCGAGGTGCAATTCTCGCCGGGGCATGCACGAGCAGGCGAGGTGTAGGCGAGGCTTCAGCCTCGCGGGGGCATGCGCGAGGGGTATGTGTGGCACGAGGCTGAAGCCTCGTCTACGGCCTCGTCTACGGGATCAGCACCGTTGCGCCGGTAGTGGCGCGCGACTCCAGCACGCGATGGGCTTCGGCCGCGTCCTTCAGCGCAAACGTCTGCCGCGCCTCGGACTTGATCTTGCCGGCCTTGACCAGCCCGAACATTTCGTCCGCCATCGCGGTGAGGCTGGCGCGCGTTGCCGCATACGTGAATAACGTGGGCCGCGTGACGAACAGCGATCCCTTTTGCATCAGCAAGCCAACGCTGAACGGAGGCACGGGGCCCGATGAAGCACCGAAGCTGACGAACATGCCGAGCGGCGACAGGCAATCGAGCGACTGCGGAAACGTATCTTTGCCGATCGCGTCGTATACGACGGGCACACCTTTGCCATCGGTGATTTCCTTCGT
>JBDTTY010000074.1:0-8920 GCA_040007975.1 Betaproteobacteria bacterium
AATGGGCCGGTGGCCCGACCGATTTCGGGTCCGCGTCCACCCGCACTGGACGTGGAAAAAAATACCGGGTCGATGTGGTCAAAGTCGCGTTCCTCCCGCATGCGCTGCATCAGCACCGACCCCACCATCCCCCGCCAACCGACAATTCCTGTGCGCATCATTGCTGCTCTCCTCATCTATGTTCCGGACGAAACGACGTTGCTGCAACCACGTCAGGTGGTCGAGCGCTTTCGCGTCGTCTTCGTGGCCTTGCGTTGCGCGCGCTGCCGCACAGCCATCGTCGGCGCCTCCGACCCGGCACGCAGTCGTGCCATCGCATAGGCGTCGACATAGCGGCCATTGCGATACGCGTAGGAAATCAGCGTGCCCTCCACCCCAAAGCCGAATTTGCGGTACAGCGCAAGTGCTGGCACGTTGTCGGTGTACACCGTCAATTCAATACGTACGTAATTGAGCCAGTGATCGGCAACATCGAGGCCCGCGATCAACAATGCGGTGCCCACGCCACGCTGCTGCCAGTCATCGCGCACGGACATGCCGATGGATGCCGCATGCCGCCGGCGCGCGCGTCCCGCCGGGTGCAGGCCGAGATTGCCAACCACCTCACCTTTGACTTCCGCCACCAGCAAGAAATCTTCAGGACCCTGATCGGTGAGCCGTTTACGCCACAGCTCCGCCGACGGATAGGGCAACTGCAAAGTACCGGCCATGGCACGCGGGGACGAGAAAACCGCCATGATCGCCTCGGCGTCACCCGGATGGGCGCGGCGAACGTGAATCACCGGCGCGCGCGGAGCCATCACGCACTCCGCAAGGCGGCAACGACCGCGTCACCCATCGCACGCGTGCCGATGGTTGCTTCACCCGGCAGCGCGATGTCCCCGGTACGCAAACCGGCACGCAGCACCGATCGTACGGCGGCCTCGATGCGGTCCGCCACCTCCGCGCGAGCAAACGTGTAGCGAAACATCATCGCGAGCGACAGAATCGTCGCCAGTGGATTGGCCAGGTCCTTGCCCGTGATGTCAGGCGCCGAACCGTGAATCGGTTCGTAAAGTCCCTTCTGATCGGCGTCGAGCGACGCCGACGGCAGCATGCCGATCGAGCCGGCGAGCATCGATGCTTCGTCGGACAGGATATCGCCGAAAAGATTGCCGGTGACGATCACGTCGAATTGCTTCGGATTGCGGATGAGCTGCATCGCCGCGTTGTCGACGTACATATGTGACAACGCCACGTCCGGATATTCGGTACCGATGCGCGTGACCACTTCGCGCCACAGGATACTGGTGTCGAGCACATTGGCCTTGTCCACAGACGTCAGGCGCCGGCTGCGCATGCGCGCGGTTGCAAAGCCGACCCGCGCGATGCGTTCGATCTCCGGCACGCTGTAATGCATCGTGTCGAATCCTTCATCGTGACCGCCCGCTTCGGTGCGGCGTCCGCGGGGCTGACCGAAGTAGATATCCCCGGTGAGTTCGCGGATGATCATGAGGTCGAGGCCCGCGACCACTTCAGGCTTCAACGTCGATGCCGCCGCCAGCTCCGGATACAACATCGCCGGCCGCAGATTGGCAAAAAGCTGCAAAGCCTTGCGGATGCCCAGCAGCGCCTGCTCGGGGCGCAGCTCCCGCGCCAGCGTGTCATAGCGCGGACCACCGACCGCGCCCAGCAGAACGGCGTCCGCTGCCCGCGCCAGCGCCAGCGTCGCGGGTGGCAGCGGATGACCCGTCGCATCGTAGCCGGCACCGCCGATGGGGGCGGTATCCATTGCGATCGGCAAGCCCTCCTCGCGCAGCACCTCCAGCACGCGCTGCGCTTGTCCGACGATTTCCGGTCCGATGCCGTCACCCGGCAATATTGCAATCTTCATGTTGGCGAACTCCAAATGAAAAAAGCGGCGCCTTGTAACCCTGGCGCCGCTTCTCGTCGAGAAGTTTTATAACCAGGGCTGTTCGGCTAATCGTTTCGTCTCGAATGCCGTAATTGCTTGCGCGTGTTGCAGCGTGAGGCCGATGTCATCAAAGCCGTTCAGCATGCAGTGCTTGCGAAACGGCTCGACGTCGAACGCGAAGACCGTACCGCCGTCGGTGGTGCTGACGACCTGTCGCTCGAGGTCGATCACGAGCTTGAAGCCGGGAAACGCCAGCGCATCGGCAAACAACCGATCGACTTGCGACTCGGGCAACACGATCGGCAACAGGCCGTTCTTGTAGCAGTTGTTGTTGAAGATGTCGGCGTACGACGGCGCAATGATGGCGCGAAAGCCGAAATCGTAGAGCGCCCACGGCGCGTGTTCGCGCGAACTGCCGCAACCGAAGTTGCGCCGCGCCAGCAGGATCGACGCCCCGTGGTAGCGGTCCTGATTCAACACGAAGTTGGGATTGCGCGGCCGCCGCGCGTTGTCCACGCCGGGTTCACCGCGATCGAGATAGCGCCATTCGTCGAACAGGTTGGGGCCAAAGCCCGTACGCTTGATCGACTTCAGGAACTGCTTAGGAATGATCGCGTCAGTGTCCACGTTCGCGCGATCGAGCGGCGCGACGAGTCCTGTGTGAACACGGAAAGGTTGCATGGCGACCTGCCTTACTTCGGCTTTGCCTTGTCGGCTGCGTTTTCAATCGCCTGACCGGTAGCTTTGACATCCTTGCCGGCCCCTTCGACCGTGTTGCAAGCAGTCACGCCAACCACGATTCCGGCCAAAGCGGCCAGCGCTGCGAGTTTCTTCAACATGATGGGATGGCTCCTGGCTTCAAAAGAGTCGACGGATGTCGACGAAATGCCCCGCCACCGCGGCGGCGGCGGCCATGGCCGGACTGACGAGATGCGTACGGCCACCGTTGCCCTGGCGACCCTCGAAATTGCGATTGGACGTCGAAGCGCAACGCTCGCCCGGCTCCAGCTTGTCGTCGTTCATTGCGAGGCACATCGAACAACCGGGCTCGCGCCACTCGAAGCCGGCATCGCGAAAAATGCGGTCCAGCCCCTCGGCTTCGGCCTGCGCCTTCACGAGACCGGAACCAGGTACGACCATCGCCAACTTGACGGTGGATGCCACGCGGCGCCCCTTGGCCACCGCAGCTGCCTGCCGCAAGTCCTCGATGCGCGAATTGGTGCACGAGCCGATGAACACCTTGTCGATACTGATGTTGGTGATCGGCGTATTGGGCTTCAGGCCCATGTAGAGCAAGGCGCGCTCGATGCCGTCGCGGCGCGTGGCGTCGCGCTCGCGGTCCGGATCGGGAACCCGGCCGTCGACCGCCACCACCATTTCGGGCGACGTGCCCCACGTCACCTGTGGCGTCATGGTGGCTGCATCGAAAACATGCGTGGCATCGAATTTGGCGCCTTCATCGCTGACCAGTGTTCGCCATTGCGCGACCGCCTGCTCCCACATCGCACCCGTGGGCGCAAACGCACGGCCTTTGACGTAGTCAAGCGTGTGCTGGTCCACCGCGACCATCCCGGCGCGTGCGCCGGCTTCGATCGCCATGTTGCACATCGTCATCCGCGCTTCCATCGACAATGCGCGCACCGCTTCGCCCGCGAATTCGATCGCGTAACCGGTGCCGCCGGCCGTGCCGATGCGACCGATTACCGCAAGTACAAGATCCTTCGACGTCACCCCGGCGGGCAATCGGCCGTCGATGCGGATCAGCATCGACTTGGCTTTTTTCATCAGCAGGCACTGCGTGGCCAGCACGTGTTCGACTTCGGACGTGCCGATACCAAAGGCCAGGGCGGCAAACGCGCCATGCGTGCTGGTATGCGAGTCTCCGCAGACCACCGTCATGCCGGGCAGCGTCGCCCCTTGTTCGGGTCCGATCACATGGACGATGCCCTGACGCTTGTCGAGAAACGGAAAGTAGGCCTTGGCGCCGTATTCGCGAATGTTGCTGTCGAGCGTCTCGACCTGGGTGCGCGAAATCGGATCCTGAATGCCGCGATCCCAATCCTTGGTCGGCGTGTTGTGATCGGCCGTGGCCACCACCGACTGCACACGCCAGGGCTTGCGACCTGCAAGCTTCAGGCCCTCGTAGGCCTGTGGGCTCGTCACTTCGTGCACGAGATGACGGTCGATGTAGAGCAGCGCCGTGCCGTCCGCCTCTTCGCGAACCACATGCGCGTCCCACAACTTGTCGTAAAGCGTGCGTGCCATTGGCGTCTGCCGCTCGCCGAATGGGCGACGAGCCGGATCGCGATTATTGCATGGCAGCAAACCCTCCGCACGCCCGGCATGCAACGAGACCCGCGAGCGGCGTCGATCGGCCTCTAATGAACGCCTTGATCACCCGGCCCGCAGGGACTCGCTGGCTTGTCGAATCCGGGCAGACGCGAGGGCCATTGCGTCGTCTTGTCCGGCGTCAAAGATGGTCGCCTCCGTGGCTCGCAACCACGTCAGCTGGCGCTTGGCGAGCTGACGCGTTGCCGCAATGCCCTGCTCGCGCAACTGATCGGCCGAAAGTTGCCCCTCCAAACGGGCCCATGCCTGTCGGTAGCCCACGCATCGCATCGACGGCATGTCGGCCGACAAATCGTAGCGTTCGCGCAACCCGCGCAATTCGTCGACGAGCCCCTGTGCGAGCATCGCATCGAAGCGCCGGGCAATCGCCGCATGCAGACGAGCGCGATCGGCGGGTACCAACGCAAGCGCGACCGTAGGACCCAAAGATACAGGGGCGACCTCACGGTGCCCCTGCAGCTGCGATAACGGCAGCCCGGTCAGCCGATGCACTTCGAGCGCACGTTGAATGCGCTGCGCATCCGTGCGGGGCAAACGGGCCGCGGTCACCGGATCGATGCGCGCGAGTTCGGCATGCAATGCGGGCCAACCGTCACGCACTGCCTGCGCGTCGATGGCGGCGCGTATCGTGGCGTCAGCTTGCGGCAAAGTCGACAGTCCTTGCTGCAGCGCCTTGAAATACAGCATCGTGCCGCCCGTGAGTATCGGCAGCCGTCCGCGCGCGCGGATGTCGTCCACCGCAATGCGCGCATCGCGCATGAACAATGCGGCGGAGTACGACGCCGTCGGCTCGATCAGGTCGAGCAGATGATGCGCGACCTGCGCCTGTTCGTGCGGCGTCGGTTTGGCGGTCCCAATATCCATGCCGCGAAAAACCTGCGCCGAATCGACCGACACGATCTCTCCGCCAAAATGGTCGGCCAACGCCATCGCCAGCGCACTCTTGCCCGACGCGGTCGGGCCCATCAGCAGCACCGCCGGCAGCACGGCGGCGACCGCGACCGCTACCGGCCGCGCAGGAATAGCCGGTCGAGATCGGCCAGCGGCAACTGGTACCACGTCGGACGGCCGTGATTGCATTGCCCCGCGCGCTCGGTCGCCTCCATCTCGCGCAGCAACGCATTCATTTCCAGCACGGACAGTGCACGATTGGCACGCACGGCGCCATGACACGCCATCGACGACAACATTTCATCGCGGCGCGCAGTAAGCGCCGCGCTGCCGCCAAACTCGCGCATGTCGTGCAACACAGCACGCGCCAGTGTGATCGGATCGGCATCCGCCAGCGGGGCCGGCACGCCGCGGACCGCCAGTGTTGCGGGCCCGAGTGCGGACATGGCAAAGCCCAGCGCCGCCAAGGCCTCGACATTGTCGGCTGCAGTGGCCACTTCGAGCGGTTCGGCGGTAAAGGTTGCCGGCACCAGCAACGGCTGCACCGGCAATGCAGCATCAAAGGACGTCTTCAGTCGCTCGTACACGATGCGCTCGTGCGCCGCGTGCATGTCGACGATCACGAGGCCGGCCCGATTCTGGGCCAGGATGTAAATGCCGTGCAGTTGCGCCAACGCAAAACCGAGCGGCGTCTGGTCGTCTTCGGGCAACGCCTGAACACCTGCATTGCCACCAAAAAGCTTAGCGTAAAAAGTTGACGGCTCGCCCGCGACACCGGGCAACGCGTCGCGCGCGGTCCAGGCCAGCGCAGACTGCGTACCGCGATTGGCGTCACCAGTCCATGGCAGCGACGCATTCGATCCCGTCGCATGCATGCCAAACGCAGGCTGCACCTGTGCGGCCACCAGGCCCAGGCGTTCGGCCGCCGACACCGCCGGTTGTTCGGCGGCATTGTCGGCCAATGCGCGCTCGACTGCATGCCGTACAAACTGGTGAATCGCGCCGGCGTCGCGAAAGCGCACCTCGATCTTTTGCGGGTGTACGTTGACGTCCACCCGCCGGGGATCGATCGTGAGCCACAGCGCATAGGCCGGCTGGCGATCGTGATGCAACACATCGCGATACGCCTCGCGCAACGCATGTTGCAGTACACGATCACGCACGAAGCGGCCGTTGACGAAGCAATATTGCGCGGCCCGTTGCGTCGCATTGGCAGGTCGCACCGCAAACCCGGCGATCGACAAGTCCGCCGCCGTCACGTCGACACGCGCCGATTGTGCGACAAATTCATCGCCCAGCAACTGCTCGACGCGCGCCTGCCGGCCGCCCGCGGTGAGTCGCTGCGTCACGCGACCGTTGTGCTGCAACGTGAATGCAGTCACCGGATGCGCTAACGCCATGCGGCGAAAAGCCTCGTCGCAATGGCCCCATTCCGTGGCCTCGGTGCGCAAAAACTTGCGCCGCGCGGGCGTGTTGAAGAACAGCTCCTCCACGGTCACCGAGGTCCCCGCCGCCAGCGCGGCCGGGGTGATGGGGCTGACAGTGCCGCCTTCGACTTCGATGCGCCATGCATGCGGCTTGCCCGCGGCGCGCGACACGAGCGCCAGTCGTGACACCGAGGCAATGGACGCCAGCGCCTCACCGCGAAAACCGAGCGACGCGATCGCTTCGAGATCGAGCACCGACGTGATCTTGGACGTCGCATGTCGAGCCACGGCCAGCGGCAAGTCTTCGCGATCGATGCCCCGACCGTTGTCGGCAACGCGCAGCCGCTTCACGCCACCTTGAGCGACATCGACGTCGATCTGCGTCGCGCCAGCATCCAGTGCATTCTCGAGCAACTCCTTCAACGCCGCAGACGGGCGCTCGACCACCTCGCCGGCCGCGATCTGGTTGATCAGCAGATCAGGCAGAGCGTGGATCGCGCCCATCAGCGAACGAGGCCCTGCGCCCAGCGTGCGTAGACACCGTCCGCAACCTCACCCAGTGCGGCAAGACGCGTGTCGAGATCGCTTTGAATGTCGAGTGCACTTTGCTGATGACCGCTCGAACGTGCCGGCAGTTCGTCGGAGCTGACCCGGCACCACGTTTCGACGAGCTCGCGCGTCATCTCGATGTGACATTGAAAACCGATGTGCCGATCATCGATGACAAAACCCTGATTGACGGCAATGTCGTTGCGCAGTACCCGAGTTGCCATCGGGGGCAGTTCGAAAGCGTCGTAGTGCCACTGAAACGCCGGAAACAGGGGGAGACCCCCGAACCAGTCGCGTCGCGCACCGCGATCGCATACGTCGACATGGAACCAGCCGATCTCCGGAGCCGGCATCCGTGTCACCTTCGCACCCAACGCTTTCGCCATCAACTGTCCGCCGAGGCAATGACCGATCACCGGCACACTGTCGCCCATGGCATCACGCAAAAACGCACACAACGGATCCACCCACGGCAGGTCGTCGTTCACGCTCATCGGCCCGCCCATCATGCCCACGCCGGAAAAACGCGACGTGGCGACGGGGACCGACGCACCATCGTCGATGGCCACCAACTCCCATGGCACCCCGTGCGCGGTAAGCCATGCGCCGAAACGGCCTGGCGACTCGGTGGGTGAAAATCGAAGAATGGCGACGGGAAGCATGGCGGAGCCTGACACCGGGGTTCGCGCAGGCGAACGGACCACCAAATTCTAACAGTCAGCGCTCTTGCACCGGCGCTGGCGCCGATGCCCGCTACATCTGTTTGAAGAGATGCGTGAATTGCCGGGAGATCGGCAATTTTTCCTGGCGATTCTTAAACAGGATGAACTGCCGCTCGGCATCTTCGCGCAACACCCCTGCCACCGCATCGAGATTGATGATCGTGCCCCGGTGCACCTGCCAGAACTTGTCCGGATCGAGCTCGGCCAGCAACTCCTTCAATGGCGTACGAATCAACGCCTCGCCCGTGGTCAGAACCACGCGCGTGTACTTGGTGTCGGATTGGAAATAGACAACGTCGGTCACCGGAATCAGTTTGACCTGCTTGCCAACAGCCGCCCGGATCCATTTCATCCGCGGCGCGCCCCCCGGCACGTTTGCCCGCAACGCCGCCACCAGCGCCGACAGATCCTGCGGCGGTGCAGACAATTTGCTGCGCACCCGATCGACCATCGTTTGCAACCGATCGGTTTCGACCGGCTTCAACAGATAATCGACGGCGCCTGCGTCGAAGGCCTGCAATGCATATTGGTCATAGGCCGTGATGAAGACGATATGACAGCCGCCGCCGATCGCCGCGGCGACGTCGAGTCCGGTCATGCCCGGCATCCGGATGTCGAGAAACGCGAGTTGCGGGTGATGCTCGTCATACAGCGCCATCGCCTGTTCGCCATCTTCGGCCTCGGCGACGATGTCGAGTTCGGGCCACACGTCGGCCAATTTTTCCTTCAGCCGCTCGCGCATCAGCGGTTCATCTTCGGCGAGCAACGCAGTTGGACGGTTCATGTCGTATGGGTTCCTCGGTCAATTGCAGCGTGGGCCGCTCGGCGTACCGGTGACGTCGCCGGTAGCAGAATACGCGCGCGAAAACCGCGCGGCTCGTTTTCTTCCAGTTCCAGTGTCGCTGCGGAACCGTAGAGCAGTTCGAGGCGCTCGCGAATGTTGGCGAGGCCGATGCCGCTATCGGACGGCTGGTCGGAAAAGCCGGCGCCCGTGTCGGCCACTGTCAACACCACATGGACGCCGCTGCGCTCCGCGCTGACGTCGATGTCGCCGCCTAGCGCGCGCGGTTCGATCCCGTGCTTGATCG